>CAZZZR010000039.1:0-15486 GCA_964658605.1 uncultured Caulobacter sp.
CACGACGACAAGCAGCGCGGCGAGGCCGCCCGCGAACCCGGCGGCGGCGAGCGAGTGCACGATCTTGATGAGGCGCCGCAGGGCGAGCGTCAGGACGATGGGGGGCATCGCGACACACCGTATCACGGCGTCCCCCGCCCGGCGTCCCACCACCTCCGGCGCCTTGCGCAGGCAGGCCGACTTTCGTCTATTCCCCGCCGGGATCAGTCGCGCGGGAGCGCACGATGGGCGGGCCGGAATACGCGGTCGGTCGCTTCACGCTGCGGCCGCACCGCCAGCTGCTCGCTGAGGGCGTTCCCGTCGCGATCGGGCGCAAGGGGCTCCAGATGCTCTCCGTCCTGGCCGAAGCACAGGGCGCGCTCGTCACCAAGGACGAGCTGGTCGCCAAGGTATGGCCGCAGGCCATCGTCGAGGACAACGCCGTCCAGGTCCAGATCGCGGCCCTGCGCAAGGCGCTGGGCGCCGACGGGGCGCTGCTCAAGACGGTGCGGGGGCTGGGCTATCGGCTCGACGGGGTGGTCCCCAAGGCGAAGGCGCGGGGGCAAGAGCCCGCCAGCCTTGCGGAGCCGGCCTCGATTGCCGATGTCGAACGAGCCCCACCCCCTCACGTCGCTCCGCCGGCCGCTGCGGCGGCGTCCCGTCGGTCGTCTCCATGGCCGCGTCCGGGCGTCGCCGCCGCCCTGGCGATGGTGGGAACCGTCGCCTTCCTCCGCTTCGGCTGGAGCCACACGCCCGCACCGGCTTCGGAGCGGGGGCCCCTGCCCGCCAACCCTGTCGCCGCCGCCCTCTTCACGCAGGCGAGGGATGAGTGGGCCCACCGCGACGCGGCCAGCCTCGCCCGCTCGATCGTCCAGCTGGAGCGGGTGACGCGGCTGGACCCGGGCTTCGCGCCCGCGTTCGCCGACCTCGCCGACGCCTACCTGCTCGCGGGGGAGGCCGGGTCGCTTCCAGACGCCGTGGCCTTCGACGGCGCGGAGCACGCCGCCGCCCACGCGCGGAGCCTCGACCCGGGATCGGCCGGCGCGAACCGGGCGACCGGCTTCATCCGCTACTGGTGGCGCCACGACCGGCCCGGCGCCGCGGACGCCTTCCGCACCGCCTTGCGCCTCGATCCGGCGGCGGCCCAGACGCACTTCTGGTACGCGAACGCGCTGGCCGACAACGGCGAGTTCGCAGCCGCGCGCCGCCATTTCGACTTGGCGCGCTTGGCCGATCCGGGTTCGGACCAGATCGGCGCCGACTACGCCTGGGCGCTCTGGTCGGAAGGCCGCGACGCGGACGCGCGGGCCGTCCTGGACGGAATCGTGGCGCAGCAACCAGGCAACGTGGAGGCGCAGGATTGCCTCTCGGTGATCCTGCTGTCGCAGGGCGACGCCCGCGGCTATCTCCGAGGACTGCAGGCGAAGGCTCGCCTCCGCCGCGAGCCCGGACTGGACGCGCAGTTGGCGGCGCTCTCGGCGGCTTACGCCCGTGGTGGACGTTCCGCCCTGCTGCGGACCGCCGCGGCGCTGGAGATGGCCGAACAGGCGGACGCCCCTTATCCCGACCACGCTACCGCCGCCTTCTACGCCAGTCTCGCGGGCGACCGGGCGGCTCTGCTGTCCGCGCTCGCCGCCGCCGACCGCGGCGCCGAACAGTGGGGTTCGTCGGGCTATGTGCGACGAATCCGCAGTCGCTGGGCGACGGACGGCGCGATCGTCGCCGCGATCGATCGACGCGCCGCTCCCAGGCTGGAGGCGCATGGCTAGCTTCCGCTCCGCACGACCCGGGGCGTGACGACGATGTAGAGGTCGGTCTTGGCGGTGCTGCTGTTTTCCGCTCCGAACAGGAGGCCCACCACGGGCAAGCTGCCGAGCCCCGGCACCTTGGCGTGCTGCACGAGCCGGCTCTCCTGGGTCAGGCCGCCGATCACGAAGGACTCGCCGTCCTTCACCGTGGCCGAGGTCGAGGCCTCCCTCTGGCTGATGGTCGGAAAGCCCTGCGCGTAGCCCGTCACCGAGGACACCTCGGCGAAGATATGGGAGGTCACGAAGCCGTCGTCGCTCACCCTCGGCGCGATCTGCAGCGTGACCCCGACGTTCACGTACTGCACCTGTTGCTGCACCGCGTTGACGCCCGACAGCGCGATGGCGGTCAGGATCGGCAGGGCGTCGCCGGTGATGATCTTGGCCGTGGCGCCGTTCTGGGCGGCGATCCGCGGCTTGGAGACGATCCGACCCTGACCCTTGGCGACCTGGGCGTAGATCGCCGCCTGCAGCCCCAGCGACAGTCCGGCCGCCACGCCCGAATCGGTCCCGGACGCGGTGGATCCCCCCGCCGTCAGCGCGTAGGAGACCACCCCGATCTGGTTGTTGGCGTTGCTGAGGTTGAGGCCGATGTTGCGCGCCCCGGTCTCGGTCAGCTCCACGAACACCGTCTCCAGCACGACGCTCGACACCGGCACGTCCAGCTTGCGGATCAGCGCTCGCAGCCGCTCCACCCGGGCCGGCGGTCCCCGCAGCACGATGGCGTTCAACCGGCGATCCACGCCCACCGCCTCGTCGACGGTCTGGCCGAGCGACTCGGTCGGGCCGGCCGGCCCGACGGCGCCTCCGCCGATCAGCGGCGCGCCCAGCGTCCCGCCGCCGCCGTAGCCTCCGCCCGCATAGCCTTGGATGCCCGCCGAGCCGAAGGCCGGCTCCTGGGGGCTGAAGGTGTCGTTGGGCTTGACGGACTGGTCGCTGGTGAGCAGGCCGACGATCTCGCTCACGTCCGCATACTTCAGCGGCACCACCTCGAAGGCGTCGTCCGGAGCCTCGACGCGGGCCGGCGGCGGCTGGGACGAGGCCGCGGGCCCGGGGCCGCCCGGGGGCCGCAGAACGCCGACCGGCGGCGGCACGGCCACCACCACCCCCGCCCCCGGGAAGCCGAACGGCACGACCTGCGCCCGCGCCTGGGCCGCTCCCAGCAGGGCGAGCCCTCCGGCGGCCAAAGCCCGTCCGCGACGTGTCCGTCTCCGATCCACGCGCACCCCACCCCGCCCGAAAGGCCCAAGGGTCGTCACGGCGGAGTTGGGGCGGGCGCGCCGGCCCGCCCCTCCCGTCCCCCGACGAGCCCTCTCACTGCGGAACGACGCGCTCGCCCTTGATGGCGCCGCCCAGGTGGACCAGCTTCGTCCCGCTGGGGTCGAACACGTCCTGAGTATAGCTGCCGCTGAAGGTGAGGCCGCCCGCGTCGACCATGACGTACTCGCGGATGCTCACCTTGGCGTTCAGCTTGCCCGTACCCGGGTCGTAGCTGAGCGCCCAATGGCTGAGCAGGTAGCCGTTGTTGGCCGCCGGCTTCCAGGCGCCCAGGCAGAAGTTCCCGCTGGCGGGCGAGCGGCCGCCGCTGTTCAGGATCTCGGTGCCGTCGCTGTGCCACGACTGGTAGCCGAAGTCGCTCACCTTGCCGGTGTTGTCGGTGAAGGTGACGCTCCAGGTGCCGACGATGGGCGCCAGCGCGGGCGAGGCGGCCTTCACCAGAACGGCCCCGTCGCCATCGCCGTCCCGCATCGCCGCGGGCTTCATCCACGACCCGTCCCCGCATCCTGCCGAGGCGGTGGTCGCAGCCAGGCCGCTCCCCAGCAAGGCCGCCACGGCTGCGACCGAACACGTCATCCGCGTCTTCATCTTCCGCCCTCCTGATGGACCGATCGTCCGACGCCGAAAGGCCGGAAACCTGCGGGAGCGGCTTGAGCGCTGCTCGCAAGGGGCCTTCGACGGGCCTATCGATCCAACGGGCGGGCTCGCCCGTCCTTGGCGCGACCCTGAAATTGACGGTCTGAGCCTGAGCCGACTCTGAAATCCAATGGCTGGACCCTGAATCGAGCGGCCCGGCGCGCGACTACCTCGGCCGGAAGCGCCTGCTCGCCGGGAAGCCGCGGGGCGCGACGCGACCGGAGCCCGCGCGCCGGCCCTCCCAGCCGCGCCAGTCGGGCCAGTCGCGCCGGCGGCCGGCGGCGTCGATCCAGGCCGCGCCTTCGGCTTCCGGGAAGACCAGGCCGTCCCGCAGGCCGCCCTCCCGGTAGGCCTGGAGCTTGACGCCCTTGCCGCGCGGCATCTCGGGCAGCTCGCTCAAGGGGAAGATCAGCGCCTTCCCGTTGTCGCCGATCACCGCCAGCCGGTCGCCCTCGGCCACCAGGCACAGGCGACTTTCGCCCTCGTCGACGTTGAGCACCGACTTGCCGGCCTTGCGGTTGGCGAGGAGTTCGTCCTCGGCCACCAGGAAGCCGTAGCCGGTGGACGAGGCGAGCACGCGCTTCCTCCCCGCGCGGAAGGGGAAGACGTCGACCAGCTTGGTCTTGTCGTCCAGGTCCAGCATCAGCCGCAGGGGCTCGCCCTGGCCGCGGGCGCTGGGCAGGGCGCTGCAGGCCAGAGTGAAGAAGCGGCCGTCGCTGGCGAACAGCAACAGCTTGTCGGTGGTCTCGGCGGGGACGAGGAAGCCGAGCTTGTCGCCCTCCTTGAACTTCAGCTCGCTGGGATCGGCGACGGCGCCCTTGGCGGCGCGGATCCAGCCGCGCTCGGAGATGATCACCGTGATCGGCTCGCGCGGGGTGGCGGCCTCCAGGGCGGCGGCGGTGTCGACTGCCGGGGCGTCGGCGAAGGTGGAGCGGCGCTTGGCGATATGGGGGGTCCTGGCCAGGGCGTCGCGGGCCTTGCGCAGGTCCTCGCCGACCTTCTTCCACTGCAGCTTGTCGGAGGCGAGCAGCGCCTCCAGCCCCGCCTTCTCGGCGCTGAGCGTGTCGTGCTCGCGCCGCAGCTCCATCTCCTCCAGCTTGGCGAGCTGGCGCAGGCGGGTGTCGAGGATGGCGTTCGCCTGGATCTCATCGATGCCGAACGTCGCCATCAGCTTGGCGCGCGGCTCGTCCTCGTAGCGGACGATGCGGATGACCTCGTCCAGGTTCAGGAAGACGATCAGGAGGCCGTCGAGGATGTGCAGGCGCGCGTCGAACTTGCTTAAGCGCCAGCGGGCGCGGCGCCCATCCACCTCGCGGCGGAAGTCGAGGAAGTGCGTGAGGCAGGTCTTCAGCCCCATGACGCCGGGGGTGGCGAAGCGGTCCAGGACGTTGATGTTGATCGAGAAGCGGGTCTCCAGGTCGCAGAGCCGGAACAGGCTCTCCATCAGGACTTCCGGCTCGACGGTGCGGGACTTGGGCTCGATCACCAGCCGCACGTCCTCGGTGGACTCGTCGCGCACGTCGCCCAGGAGCGGGGCCTTCTTGGCCTCGATCAACTCGGCGAGCTGTTCGACCAGCTGGCCCTTCTTCACCTGGTAGGGCACTTCGGTGACGACGATCTGGTAGAGGCCGCGGCCGAGGTCCTCCTTCTCCCACCGCGCCCGCATCCGCACCCCGCCGCGGCCGGTCTCGTAGGCTTCGAGCAGGGACGCCTTGGACTCCACGATCACCCCGCCGGTGGGGAAATCGGGGCCCTGCACCCGCTCCATCAGGTCGGCGGTGGTGGCGTCAGGGCGCTGGAGGAGGAGGAGGCAGGCGTCGATCAGCTCGCCCGCGTTGTGCGGGGGGATGCTGGTCGCCATCCCCACTGCGATGCCGGTGGCGCCGTTGGCCAACAGGTTCGGGAAGGCGGCGGGCAGCACCACCGGCTCGGTGTCCTGCCCGTCGTAGGTGGGCCGGAAGTCGACCGCGTCCTCGTCGATGCCCTGGAGCAGGAGGCCCGCGGCGGCGGTGAGCTTGCACTCGGTGTAGCGCATGGCGGCGGGGTTATCGCCGTCGATGTTGCCGAAGTTGCCCTGCCCGTCGACCAGCGGCACCCGCTGCGCGAAGCCCTGCGCGAGGCGCACCAGAGCGTCGTAGATCGACTGGTCGCCGTGCGGGTGGTAGCCGCCCATCACCTCGCCGACCACCTTGGCGCACTTGCGGGCGGCGGACTCCGGGTTCAGCCGCATCTCGCTCATGGCGTAGAGCACGCGGCGCTGCACGGGCTTCAGCCCGTCGCGCACGTCGGGCAGGGCGCGGTTCATGATGGTGGAGAGGGCGTAGGCGAGGTAGCGCCGGCTCAGCGCCTCGCCCAGCGCCTCCTCGACGATGCGGCCGCCCTCGCCCCCTTCAGGGGGCGGCTCGGGCGGGGGGGGCACGTGCTTGGTCATCGCCCCGGTTTAGCGCGGGCGACGGAGTCGACGCCACCGGCGAGGCGCCGCAGCCGCGCCCCTTGCCGCCCCCTCGCGCGGGTGGGAGGACGGCGCCATGGCCCGCAAGATCCTCGTCCTATACGGCTCCTACCGCTCGGATCGGGTGGGGGTGCGGCTGGCGGACTTCCTCGTCGCCCGCCTGAGCGCCCGGGGCGATGCGGCGGAGCTGATCGACGCGCAGGCGGTCGGCCTGCCCATGCTCGACCGCATGTACAAGGAATACGCCGAGGGCGAGGCGCCGCCCGCGATGGAGGCGCTGGCCGAAAAGATGCGCGCGGCCGACGCCTTCATCTTCGTCGCGGGCGAGTACAACTGGGGTGTCCAGCCCGGCCTGAAGAACCTGACCGACCATTTCCTGGAGGAATGGTTCTGGCGCCCCGCGGCCATCGCCAGCTACTCGTCCGGCCGTTTCTCCGGCGCACGCTCGGCCCTAGCATGGCGGAGCATCCTGTCGGAGATGGGCATGGTGGTGATCTCCAGCACGCTCTCGGTCGGGACCATCGCCAGCGCGCTGGACGCTTCGGGCGAGCCGCGGGGGGAACCTGGCGCCACCGTCGAACACGCCTTCGCCCGCTTCGCCGACGACCTCGCCTGGTGGACCGAAGCCGCCGCCGCCCAGCGAGAGCGCCAAGCGCCGCCTTACTGACGCTCGCCTCGACGCCGCGTGCGTTGCGAGTAGGTCGCATCACGCGTTTTGCCGGGCGTGCATGCGGTTAGAGGCTTCACGCGGCTCATGCGTCCCAGAAACATGAGGCTCCAGCTTTAGGAGCATGCCGTGAACGACTTGATCGAAGCGGGTTTCGCGCCGGCAGGCGGCTATGCCCAGCGACGCTCCGCCATCGACGGTGACTGGGCGACCCGCTCCGTCGTCTATGCTTGGGCTGTCCGCGTCGACGGACTGCGCCGCATCGTCAGGCTCGGCACTGCCTGCGGCGTCGGGATGGCCGCGCGCTATCGCCTCTACAACAACTGGCTGGGGGCCGCTTCAAGGCGGAAGACGCCCGGGAACAGGCGGTGCGCAAGCTTGTGGCGAGCGGCCTCGGAGATGAGGCCGAGGTTTGGGCCATCGGCGTGCGAGACAAGGATGAGGCGCTTCGCCTCGAGAAGGACCTCAGGCGACGTTGGGCGGCGACGCTCGATCTTGACGGAATGGTCCCGGGAGGCCGCTTTAGGACCGAGATGGCCCGATGGCGGACGCAGCATCCGCGAGAGCCCCTTCGTTCATCGGTTGCCCGAACCACGCACAACTCAAAAGAATCACCGATGGCGGATCGGAAGGATGTCGAGGCGAAACTGAAGGAAGTCGAGAGCTGGGTGAGGACGGCCTTCGAGATGTTGGGGCGGGCGGGTCTGGGGCCTGACGTCCACTTCATCGACGAGAGCGGCCCGGGTCGCCGGTTCGTCGGGCCGGACGGGCGCTGGATTTGCCGCGTGCACCCGAAGATCGGTCATATCGCGGTCGGCTTCCCGAATGCGCGCAGGCAGGAGGTCGAAGCGACAGGACGGTTGCGGTCACAGAGGGAGGCGGCGTGGATCACCATGGAGGACGCCTCGATGCTGCCTACCGCTCTGGGCCTGATCGGGGTGTGTTAGAGCCGCCCCGCCGCCGCCAGCCGATCGACCAGCCACACGCGAGCCGGCGGGAGCGGCTTGTTGAGGACGCCGAATATGTCGCGTTCGAGGAAGCGGCCGGTGATGTCTAGGCCCGCGCCGACGTCGCCGTCCGAGAGGCCGCCCTGACTGCCCAGCAGGAAGGGCGGCAGACGCAGCAGGCGGTCGCGGTAGGGCTCGCCCGCGGTTCGGCTCACGGCGCGGCCGGAGCGGGGGCTGACGTAGGCGAGGTCGTCGGCCGAGCCGGTGGAGGCGCATTTGGACAGGTCGAGGCCGAAGCCCAGTTCCTCTAGCAGCCCGGCCTCGAACCGCACATAGACGGCGGGCCAGACCTCGGGGATGGCGAACGCCGAGACGAGCGCCTCCATCGCGAGGTAGGCGCCCGGGTGCGGCTCACGCTCCGGCAGCGCGCCCGCGGCCACCGCCGCGGCCGAGGCCAGGCCGTTCAGCGCCAACGGGTCGTCGAACAGGGCGGACGCTCCCTCGCCGACGGGCTCCAGGCTTAGCGAACCCAGATTCTCCGACGTGCGGGCGCGATAGCCGGCGACCACGCGCGACCCCGGCTGCAGCACCGGCTTCATCCGTCGCGACGCGCCGCCCGCCACATGCCCGGCGACCCGCCCCCGTTCCGCGGTCAGGAGTTCGACCAGCGCCCCGGTCTCCCCATGCGGCCGGGCGGCGAGCACGAAGGCTTCGTCACGCCATTCCATCAGGCCGACGAGGGGGTCGCTAGAGGGCGCGACGCGTCGGCCGTGGCCAGGAAGGTCAAGACCCCTTCGATGTTCCCGGGGGTCACGGGGCGGAAGTCCTTCAGGGGATCGCGATCCGCGATCGGCTCCACGCGGGCCAGCACCGCGCGGGCGCCGTCCGGATCGCCGTGGTCCAGCAGCAACTTGGCGTGGGCGCACCACAGCACGGCTCGCGCGGACGGTGGAAAGCGTTCGACGTGCCGGCGGTGCAAGTCCACCCGCCGCTCCCGAGGGATGGCCGCGTCCAGAGTCCAGCCGCCCAGGTCAGGAAGAGGGCGGACGACGCGAAAGACAGCGGTCGCCCCGTAGACGATGTCAATCAGCTCAAAGTAATCGCTGAACATCTCCATGAAGAGATGCAGCCACCAATGGTAGTAGTGGATATGATCCTGCTGGATCACCAATCCACCGTTCACAAGCCGGTTTAGAAACTGGGAGACGACGTGGTCGTTGAGTTCGACGCTCTTAGCGATGTCGACGAAGGCGATCTCCACCGCTTCACCCGACCATCGCCGCTTGAGCACATCGCCCTGATACGCCTGGAGGTACGAGCGGTTCGTCGCGTTCAGCTCCAGGTAGTAAGGGAACAGGTCCGCCGCGCTTCCGTCGTCGGCGATGAACAGGTCGTAGCTGTGGATGCGGCCGGAACGCGACGCAGGCTGAACATTCGGGTTGTCCCGCATTCCCTGCGCGAGGCACCACGTCGTCAGGCCCCAATACGGACCGAGGTCCAGGATCTCGCCCGCCCCGTCCAGCGGTCGCGCGCCAGGCCATAGAGCAAGGCCAGCTCGCCGAACTCCAGCATGCTCAGGGCTTGCCGCGGCGAACTATCGGAGCCCGGAACCCGGTAGTCTTTCCACCCCCTTTGCGACAGCCCGAACGTGCTCGTGCCCGCGGCCGGATCGAAGTGGCGTCGCCAGTCGTCGGCCGACCGCACACGCATTGTTTCCGACTGCCGTGGGCGGCGGACGAGCCTCGCCGCCAGTTGGGACAAGCGCATCGACACTGTTCCTAAAGCCGCACCACGCAGGCGCCCCACGTCAGGCCGCCGCCCATGGCTTCCATCAGGAGGAGCTGGCCGGGCTGGATGCGGCCGTCCTCCACCGCCTGGAACATCGCCAGCGGGATGGAGGCGGCGGATGTGTTGGCGTGGAGGGCGACGGTTGAGATCACCTTCGCCTCGTCGATGCCGACCCTGTGGGCGACGCCCTGCAGGATGCGCTGGTTCGCCTGGTGGGGGATGAACCAGTCGACCGCCGCCATGTCGACGCCCGCCTGCGCCACGCACGCCTGCATGGCTTCGGCGATGTTGACCACGGCGTTCTTGAACACCTGCTGTCCCAGCATACGCAGCAGGCCGACCGTACCCGTGGTGGAGGGGCCGCCGTCGACGTAGAGCAGGTCCTGCTTGGATCCGTCGCAGCGGAGCGAGACGCCGAGCAGGCCCCGGTCGGCCGTGGTCCCCTCTCCCTCGACCGGCTCCAGCACCACCGCCCCCGCGCCGTCGCCGAACAGGACGCAGGTGGTGCGGTCCTCGTAGTCCAGCAGGCGCGTCATGGTCTCGGCGCCGATCACCAGCGCGCATCGGGCGAAGCCGCGGGCGACGAAGCCGTCGGCCACGCTCATCGCGTAGACGAAGCCGGAGCACACCGCCTGCACGTCGAAGGCGATTCCGATGGGGCAGCCGAGCTTGCGCTGCACGGCGGCGGCGCAGGCGGGGAAGGTGTTGTCGGGCGTGGTGGTGGCGACGACGATCAGGTCAACCTCGGCGGGCGTTCGGCCCGCCCGCTCCAGCGCGACCCTGGCGGCGGCCGTGGCGAGGTCGCTGGTGGTCTCTCCCTCGGCGGCGACGCGGCGCTCGCGGATGCCCGTGCGCTCGCGAATCCAGTCGTCGGAGGTGTCGACCCGCTGCGCCAGCTCGGCGTTGGTGACAATCCGGTCTGGCAGGCGTCCGCCGACGCCGGTGATCGCGCTGCGGATCACGCCTTCACCTCGGCTCCCACCGGAGCGTCGGCGGGGGCGTCGGCCGGCGCGGGCGCAGGCTCGAAGCGCGCCAGGTTGCGGGCGATCTGCGCGGCGTAGTCGCTCGACGCCAGCGAGTGGGCCATGACGATGGCGTTGGCCACGCCCGCCGCGTCCGCCCCGCCGTGGCTCTTCAGCACCGTGCCGTTGAGGCCCAGCAGCGGGCCGCCGTTCACCGAGCTGGGGTCGAGCCGCGCCCGCATCTTCCCGAGCGCTCCGGACGCCACCAGCGCGCCCGCCTTGGCCAGGGTCGTGGAAGTCAGCGTGTCGCGCAGGGTGCGGCTGAAGAAGCGCGCCATGCCTTCGGCGGTCTTCAGCGCCACGTTGCCGGTGAAGCCGTCGGTGACGATCACGTCCACCGTGCCCTTGGCGATGTCGTCGCCCTCCACGAAGCCGCGGTAGTGGATGTCGAGGTCGGCCTCCTTGAGGAGGCGATGGGCCTCGCGCACCTCGACGTGGCCCTTCACGTCTTCGGATCCGACGTTGAGGATGCCCACGCTCGGCCGGCAGGGCTTGCCGGCGCCGTCGGTCGCCTTGTGCACGGCGCAGTGGAAGGCCTCGCCCATGATTGCGAACTCGACCAACTGGGCGGCGTCGCAGTCGATGTTGGCGCCGACGTCGAGCACGGCGGTCACGCCCTTCAGCGTCGGCCAGCTGGCGACGATCGCGGGCCGCTCCAGCCCGCCCGCCATGCGCAGCAGCAGCTTGGAGATGGCCATGAGCGCGCCGGTGTTGCCGCCCGAGATCGCCGCCTGCGCCTCGCCCGACTTGATCGCCTCCACCGCGTTCCAGAGGCTCGAGCCCTTGCCGCGGCGCATGGCGACCGCGGGCTTCTCGTCGCCGGCGATCACCTTGTCGGCGTGGCGCACCTCGGCGAGGGCCGCGACGGCGGAGTGCTTGGCCAGCTCGGCGTCGATCCGCGCCTTGTCTCCGTGCAGCAGGAAGCGGACGGGCCGCCCGGCCAGTCGGGCCAACGCCAGGTGCGCCCCCGCGACGAACACGGGCGGGCCGTGGTCCCCGCCCATGGCGTCCAGCGAGATCACGACGCCGGACGGCGCGGAGGATGGCTCAGGCACGGGGGACGACGCGCTCTTGGGAATCGCCGGCGGCCGGCGGAACGGAGGCGGCGGACCTTACTCTCGCGCGCCCGCGGTGCAAACGGCGGACCGACGCGGGGGCGACACGGTTCAGTCGCCCTTCAGCGCGGCCAGCTTGGCGAACGGCGACGGCTCGGCCGGCTCGGGGGGCTGCACGAACTCGGCCCCGGGCGCGCGGGGGAACGGATCGAGCTCCAGCGCGAAATGCTCCACGAGGTAGGCGGCGAGGTCGATCGTGTCGCCCTCCAGCACGTCGGGAGGGTCGTCGGCCTCGACGTCGATCTCCTCCTCCGGAGGCGGCGCGTTGGGACTCCCCGCGGGGACGACGCGCACGGTGAAGGCGCCGCGCTGGGTCTGGTCGAACGGCTCGAGGGTCACGCCGCAGAGGCGAGTGAAGTCCGCCTCGTAACGCCCTTGGATTTCAGCGCCGTCGAGCCACGGCTTCAGGATCATCTCGCCCCCGAGCCGGGAAAGGGCGAGGAGGTCCAGCAGCTTGGCCACGGCAGCGCGTTCGGCCTCGGACGCTTCGAGCGTCAGCACGGCCCCGCGCTGCGCCTCCGACAGGCGCACGGGGTGCGACCAGGGCGGGGCGCTCACGCCTCGACCTCCCCGAAGGCGGCGCGACCGTCGAGCAGGTCGGCCAACGGCTCGGCGGCCAGCGCGTCGGCGACCCGGGCGGCGTAAGCGGCGAGCGGGGTGGCGCGCAGATCGTCCGCCTCGCCGAACATCGTGCGGCCCACCAGCGCGGTCAGGGGCGCGAGGTCGGGGCGGGCGTCCAGCGCCGGGTCGTAGGCCTTGGCGCGGCCGTAGATCGCCTCGCCCAGCTTGCGCATCTTCTTGCCGACGGAGAGGTCGCCCACCCCCATGTCACGCAGGCCGTCGTCCAGGTTGTGGATGAAGGCGTCGAACAGCGCCTGCCCCGTCTCCCGCGCCTGCTCACCCTCGCCGCGCAGGCGGTGCAGCACGAGCACCACGTGCATGAGCAGGCTCTCGAACCGCCCCTCCACCGTGTCGGGGACGCCGAGGCGCAGGTAGAGCGCCGGTGCGCGGGCCCGGGCGGACGCCGCCTCGAACAGCGCGCGGCCCGCGAGCGTCGCCGGTCGCGGCCGGATCAGCCGGTTCAGCATGGGCACGCCACCTTTCCGCCGCGACCACGGGCCACAACGCCCGCCCGCACACCGCCATTGAACTCGGCGCCGCGCGGCGATAGGTCAAAAACCTCCGCGGACGCAAGCCTTCGCCTCCACCCGCGATCCCGGACGGATCGACTCCTCGGACAGACCCTTCGGATCGTCATGCCGCCCCGCACCCTGAAGATCGTCGCCCCCCTCTGCGCGCTGGCGCTTACAGCGGGCGCCTGCACCCCGATCACGAGCTACAACGGCTTCCAGGTGCGCGAGGAGAAGCCCGCGGCCATGAAGGTCGGCGAGGACACCAAATCGACGGTGCTGACCAAGCTCGGATCGCCCTCCAGCCGCTCGTCGTTCGGCGACGAGACGTGGTTCTACATCACCCAGGTCACGTCCAAGAGCAGCTACCACAAGCCGCAGATCGAGCGGCGCGACGTGGTCTCCATCCGCTTCGACAAGGACGAGAAGGTCGCCGAGGTGAAGACCTACGGCCTGAAGGACGGCTACCGGATCGCCTACGACAACCGCATCACCCCCACCCGCGGCCGCCAGCTGAACTGGGTCGAGCAGATCCTCGGCACCATCGGTAGCGGCGGCCTCCTGCCGCAGGACGCCGACCCCGGCAACCCGCGCGGCGGCGGCAGCGCGCGGCAGTAGCGCCGACGCAGGCGGCGGCAGAGGCCGGTAGCGGCGGCTCAGCCCCCTCCTCCTTCTTGCTTTGTGCCTAGCCCCAGCCCTGTGTTCGACGCGCCGCAGGCTCGTCGAACTTAAAGAAGGGACGCCCCGCGTCCCGACGCCCATGGGTCGGTCGTCGAGCGGAGGACGGGTCAATGCAGCGTGCGTAGCGAGCTCCCGCGAAGCGGGTCGCCTTGACGCGGCCGAGCACGGCGGCATGCCACCACGGTGGTCGTTTCGCGGGCCACCACGTGCGTCAATGCTCGCTCCACGCGCACCTCTGCGCTGACGCGCACGGCCACCGCGCGCAGGCCGCGTCAAGGGACGCTCCGCTCTTCGCCCTTGACCCGCCCTCCGCCCGTCGGCTGACCGGTATGCGTCGGGACGCAGGGCGTCCCTAAAGATTTCGACGAGCCTGCGGCGCGTCGAACACTGGGCTGGGGGCCAAGAGAAGAGGGAAAGGAAGCGTAGAGAATATAGCCGGGTACGAACACCTCTCCCACGCGGGAGAGGTGTCACCCGAGCCAATCAGCCCGCGACCGCACCCTTCGCCAGCACCGCCAGCAGCAGTAGCGCCACGATGTTGGTGATCTTGATCATCGGGTTCACGGCGGGGCCGGCCGTGTCCTTGTAGGGGTCGCCGACGGTGTCACCGGTCACGGCGGCCTTGTGCGCCTCCGAGCCCTTGCCGCCATACTCGCCCTCTTCGATCAGCTTCTTGGCGTTGTCCCAGGCGCCGCCGCCCGACGTCATCGAGATGGCGACGAACAGGCCTGTCACGATCACCCCGATCAGCATGGCGCCGAGCGCCGCGAAGGCGTTCGATTTGCCGCCGCCCGGCAGGTACAGCACGATCGCGAACAGCACGATCATCTCGCGGATCGCCGCCTTGGTCAGGATGTCCACGGCGCGCGCGTAGTCCGGCTTGACCTCGAAGGTCATGATGCCGGGGTTCTCGCGGAACTGGCGGCGCACCTCCTCGACCACCGCGCCCGCCGCCCGGCCGACCGCCGTCATCGACAGGCCGCCGAACAGGAAGGGCAGGAGGCCGCCGAACAGGAGGCCCACGATCACGAAGGGGTTGGAGAGGTCGAAGCTGATCTTCCCGGACAGGCCGTCGAAGAAGCTGCCCGCGATGGCGTGCTCGGAGAAGTAGTGCAGGTCCTGCGTGTAGGCCGCAAACAGCACCAGGGCGCCCAGGCCCGCCGAGCCGATCGCATAGCCCTTGGTGACGGCCTTGGTCGTGTTGCCCACCGCGTCCAGCGCGTCGGTGGAGACGCGCACCTCGCCCGGCAGCCCCGCCATCTCCGCGATGCCGCCCGCGTTGTCGGTGACGGGACCGAAGGCGTCGAGCGCCACGATCATCCCGGCCAGCGCCAGCATGGTCGTCACCGCGATGGCGACGCCGAACAGGTTGGCCAAAAGGTAGCTGGCGATGATCGCCGCCATGATCGCCAGCGCCGGAAGCGCCGTGGACTCCAGGCTCATCGCCAGGCCCTGGATCACATTGGTGCCGTGACCCGAGACCGACGCCTTGGCCACCGACCGCACGGGCCGGAAGTTGGTGCCGGTGTAATACTCCGTCACCACCACAATCGCGGCAGTCACGAGCAGGCCGACCATGCCGCAGAGGAACAGCTTGTTCGCATCGATGGTGGTCACGCCCACCATCGCCTGGCCGACGCCGGTGGAGAGCACGATCGGCGCGGGCACCAGCGTGTGGATCACCCACCAGACCGCCGCCGCCGACAGCACGCCGGTGACGATGAGGCCCTGATACAGGGCGCCCATGATGTTGTTGTTCTTGCCAAGCCGCACGCAGAAGGCGCCGACGATCGAGGTCGGGATGCAGACGCCGCAGATCGCCAGCGGCAGGAGCATCATGGTCCGAACCACGTCCGTCCCCAGCGCGCGGAAGAAGATCGCCGCCAGCACCATGGTGGCCACAGTGGTCACGGCGTAGGTCTCGAACAGGTCGGCGGCCATGCCGGCGCAGTCGCCGACGTTGTCGCCCACGTTGTCGGCGATGGT
>CAZZZR010000040.1:0-14805 GCA_964658605.1 uncultured Caulobacter sp.
CGCACTGCGGACGCCCTGATGGTGGAGGAGGAGGCGCTGGCCACCCGGCTGGAGAGCCGCCGCGCCCGCCTGATCGAGGCCGCCGACGCGACCCGCGCGGAGGCCGCGGGCGTCGTCGCCGCCGCCCAGCAGGGCGCCGAGGGCCTGCGCGGCTTCGTGGCCCCGGCCGGTGAGCGCCTGCGCGAGATGACCGAGGCGGCCGTGCGCGAGGAGGACGCGCTGGACGCCCGCGCCCGCGAGCGCACCTCGCACTACCTGGCGCTGGTGGCCGAGGAGCGGGCGGCGCTGGAGGGCGACGCCCGCCAGGCGCTGGCCCGCCTCGCCGAGGCCTCGGACGCCGCCCGCACGACTGCCGCGACCGCGGCCGCCGACTCCGCCGCGGCGCTCGAACGCTCGGCCCGGTCGGTGGAGGAGGGCGTGCGCCGCCGGGTCGACGACTTGGCCGAGGCCGCCTTCGCCGCCAACCAGCACGCCGACCAGGCCTTCGACACGCGCCTTGCCGCCGCCCGCCGCACCCTCGACGCCGCGGCTGGACTCGTGGAGGAGGCGGGCGCCCGGGCCGCCGCTCGGATCGAACAGGGCATGGAAGGCGCCCGCGCCGCCATGACCGAGATCGGGCGGCTGGTGGAGGAGCTGGAAGGCCGTCTCGGCCAGGCGCCCGCCGTCGCCACCCAGCGCGCGGCCGCCCTGCGCGAGGCGGTGGAGCGGGGCTCCGCCGAGCTCGCCGCCGCCGCCCGGCTCGCCGCGGAGGAGACGCAGGCGATCGACGCCGCCTTCCAGGCCCGCGCCAAGGCCAACTACGCCGCCCTGGGCGAGGCGGCCCGGCGCATGGGCGCGCTCGCCATGCCCGCGCCCACGGCCACGACGCTGCAGCCCCGCTCCGCCCCGCCCCTAGAACCCCTCCCGGCGCCCGTCCCGGCGCCGGCGCCGTCCGCTCCCGTCGCGGCGCCCGCCACGGCCGTCCGCGAACCCGAAGCGGCGGAGGCGCTCCCCGCCCTGAAGCTCCGGCCCCGCCTGAAGCTCACGCCGACGCAGGAGGACGCCGCCCTGAGCGGCCTGTTCGAGCCGGCCGGCTCCGGTCCGTCCGCGCCCCAGGATCAGTCCCCGGCTCAACGCGACGAGGGATGGAGCTGGAAGGACCTGCTCTCCACCCTCGACGACGGCGCCGAGGTGGACGACGAGGCCCTCACCGACCGGCTGATCGGCGAGATCGAAGCGCTGGGCGTCGACGCCTCCGCGCTCCTGCCCCGCACCCGCACCGACGAGATCGCCCAAGCCCTGGCCCGCGGCGACGACGAGGCCGCGCGGGAGAGCGTGCGCCGCCTCGCCCCCGCCGCCCTGCGCCGCCTTTCGCGCCGGGTGCAGACCGATCGCGTGCTGCGCGAGCAGGCCGAGCGCCACCGGCGGCTGTTCGGCGACCGCATCGCCCGCGCCGCCCGGGAGGACGCGGGGTCGGCCGCCGCGCTCCTGGCCTCCGACCCCGGCCGCGCCTGGCTGCTGCTCGACGCGGCCGGCGCTTGAGGCGGCTGGAGGTCCGCGAGGAGCGCTGGCCCCTCGCCCACGCCTTCGTCATCGCCCGCGGAGCCAAGACCGAGGCGCGCGTGGTGGTGGCCGAGGTGTTCGACGGGACCCACCTGGGCAGGGGCGAGGCCGTGCCCTATGCCCGCTACGGCGAGACGGTGGAGGGGGTGCTGGCGCAGCTCGGGTCGGTGCGCGACGCGATCGAGGCGGGAGCGGACCGCGCCGCGCTGCAGCCGCTCCTCCCCCCCGGCGCAGCCCGCAACGCCCTCGACTGCGCCCTATGGGATCTGGACGCCAAGGCGTCCGGCTTCCGGGCGTGGGAGCTGGCGGGGCGGGCGCGTCTGGATCCGGTGAAGACGGCCTACACGCTCAGCCTCGACACGCCGGAGGCGATGGGCTCGGCGGCGGCCGCGGCGGCGCGGCGGCCGATGCTGAAGCTGAAGATCGGCGGACCCGACGACCTCGACCGGGTGGAGGCGGTGCGCGCCTCCGCGCCCAAGACCCGGCTGATCGTGGACGCCAACGAGGCCCTCGACATCGACGCCCTGCGCCGCCTCGCGCCGGAGCTGGCGCGCCTGAACGTGTCGCTGATCGAACAGCCCCTGCCCGCGGACGAGGACGCGGACCTGGAAGGCTACGCCAGCCCCGTGCCCCTCTGCGCCGACGAGAGCCTGCATACGCGGGCGCAGCTCGACGCCTGCGCGCGCCGCTACGCCTGCATGAACATCAAGCTGGACAAGACCGGCGGCCTGACCGAGGCGCTTGCGCTGAACGCGCAGGCGCGGGCGCGGGGGCTTGAGGTGATGGCGGGGTGCATGGTGGCCACCTCGCTGGCCATGGCGCCGGCCCTGCTGATCGCTCAAGGGGCAGCCTTCGTCGATCTCGACGGACCGCTGTTGCTGGCGAAGGATCGCGAGCCCGGGCTCGCGTTCGACGGCTCGCTGATCCACCCGCCCGACGCCGCGCTTTGGGGCTAGGCGAGGCCCTCGCCGAGAGCGAGCCAAAGCCTTACACGCTCTTCACTTGCCCCAATGCGCCCGCACGGGCAGCGTGAGGCAGGCGAACGCCGGGGGGCGGATCAGGTTCATGCTGCAGATCGACGAGCTGACTCACGTCTACGCCAACGGCGTGAAGGCGCTGGACAACGTCAGCCTCACCATCCCGCCCGGGATGTTCGGCCTGCTGGGACCCAACGGCGCGGGCAAGTCGACGCTGATGCGCTGCGTGGCGACGCTGCAGACGCCCACGTCGGGGCAGATCCGCTTCAACGCCGTCGACGTGGTCAAGCAGCCTGAGTTGCTGCGCCGCACCCTTGGCTACCTGCCGCAGGACTTCGGCGTCTACCCGCGGGTGTCGGCCTACGACATGCTGGACCACATGGCCGTGCTGAAGGGGATCACCGGCAAGGCCGACCGCAAGGCGGAGGTCGAGCGGCTGCTCGAACAGACCAACCTGTGGAAGGTGCGCAAGAAGGCGCTGGCCGGCTTCTCCGGCGGCATGCGCCAGCGTTTCGGCATCGCCCAGGCGCTGATCGGCGAACCCTGCCTGATCATCGTCGACGAGCCCACCGCGGGGCTGGACCCCGAGGAGCGCAACCGCTTCCTGAACCTCCTCGCCGAGATCGGGGAGCAGGTGGTGGTGATCCTCTCGACCCACATCGTGGAGGACGTGGCCGACCTCTGCCCGCTGATGGCGGTGATCAGCGAGGGCCGCATCGTGCGAAAGGGCGCGCCCGGCGCGCTGGTCGCCGAGCTGCAGGGCCGCGTCTGGAAGAAGACGATCGACAAGGCGGCGCTGCCCGACCTGCGCGCGCGCCACGACGTCATCTCCACCCGGCTCTACGGCGGGCGAACCATGGCCCACGTGCTGAGCGACGGCGACCCGGGCGAGGGCTTCCTGCCGCACGCGGGGGGGCTGGAGGACGTCTACTTCTCCGCCCTGCACACAGCACGCCCCCGCCCCGCGCCCGTCGCGGCCTGAGACCGGCCGTGTTCGCAAGCGTCGCCGCGTTCGAGCTCCGCTACCAGCTGAAGAACCCCGTGCTGTGGATCGCGGGCGGGCTGTTCTTCCTGCTCACCTTCCTCAGCGTGACGATCAGCGAGGTGTCGATCGGCGGGCGGGGCAACACCCACGTCAACTCGCCCTACGCCATCGGCCTGACGCTGATCACGCTGTCGGTCTTCTTCATGTTCGTCACCACCGCCTTTGTGGCCAATGTGGTGACGCGCGACGACGACACAGGCTTCGGCCCGATCCTTCGCGCCACGCGGATCACCAAGGGCCAGTACCTGTTCGGCCGGTTCCTCGGCGGCTACGCGGCGGCGGCGATCGCCTTCGCCTTCGTGCCGCTGGCCATGATGGTCGGCTCGATGATGTGGTGGGTGGACGCCGAGAAGGTCGGACCGTTCCTGCCGGGCGCTTACCTCTACGCCTACGCGGTCTGGGCGCTGCCGACCCTGTTCTTCACCGGCGCGCTGTTCTTCGCGCTCGCCACCGCCACGCGCTCGATGATGGCGACCTACGTGGGCGTGGTGGCGGTCCTGATCCTGTTCTTCGTCAGCCGCGCGCTCGTCGCCAAGCTGTCCGCCCAGGCGTGGGAGCCCTGGCTCGACCCGTTCGGCGTCGGCGCCTTCAGCCAGGCGACCCGCTACTTCACCACCGCCGAGCGCAACGCGACCGACCCGCCGATGACGACGGTGCTGGTCGCCAGCCGACTGGTGTGGATCGGCCTTGGCGCAGGCCTCCTGGCGCTCGCCTACGCCGTGTTCCGGGTGGAGGATCGCGGCGGCCGGAGCGGACGGCGCGAGAGGATGCGGGGCGCCGCGGAGACAGGGCGCGAGGTCGCCGCCGCCCCGCCCCCGGCCGCCGCTCCCGGGAAGGCAAAGGCCCGCCACGACATCGGGTCTGCGTTCGCGTCGCTGACCCTGCGCACGCGGTTCGAGATGGGGCTGGTGTTCCGGAGTCCCGCCTTCTTCATCCTGCTGGCGCTGGGACTCATCAACGCGCTGTTCCGGCTGAGCTTCCTGGACGGCTTCTACGGCAGCGCGCTCTATCCCACGACGCGCAACATGGTGCAGGGGCTGCGCGAGAGCTTCTCGATCATCCCGGTGATTGTGGCGATCTACTACGCCGGCGACCTCGTCTGGCGTGATCGCGAGCGGCGGATCGACGAGATCGTGGACTCCGCTCCCGCGCCGGACTGGACCTTCGCCGTCCCCAAGATGGCCGCGATCGCGCTGGTGCTGTTCGCCCTGATGCTGGTCAGCGTCGTCGCCGCCATCGGCGTGCAGCTCGTCAAGGGCGGCGTGACGCCCGACCTGGCCGAATACCTGGGCTGGTACGTCGCGCCCGACGCGGTCGATCTCGTCCAGCTCGCCTTCCTGGCCGTCTTCGTCCAGGCGGTCTCGCCCCACAAGTTCGTCGGCTGGGGGATCATGGTGGTGATCCAGATCGCCCTCCTGACCTTCGCGGCCATGGGGCTGGAGAACCACCTCTACCTCTTCGCCAGCGGCCCGGACGTGCCGCTGTCGGACATGAACGGCCAAGGCTATTTCGCCGTCGCGGGCTGGTGGTACCGCGGCTACTGGACGGCGGTGTCGCTGGTGCTGGCGGTGCTCGCCTACGGCCTGTGGCGGCGCGGCGCGAACGTGGCGCTGCGGCCGAGGCTCAGGCGGCTGCCGGGACGGCTCGCCGGTCCTGCGGGCGGGCTCCTGGCCGCGAGCCTCGTGGCGGCGGTCGCGATCGGCGGCTTCGTCTGGTGGAACGTGAAGGTGCTCAACACCTACCGCACCGGAAAGGACGTCGAGCGGCTGCAGGCGGAGGCGGAGAAGCAGCTCCTGCCGTTCGAGTCCCTGCCCCAGCCTAAAATCCAGGCGGTGACGATGCGCGTCGACCTCCTGCCGCGCCGGCACCAGGCGGTGACGCACGGGACCTACGTCGTGCGCAACGACACCGCCACCCCCATCCGCCAGATCCACCTGCGCTTCGATCCCGATCTGAAGGTCCGGGCGGTGAGCGTGGAAGGGGCGCGCTCGCTGAAGACCTACGAGTCCTTCAACTACCGCATCTACGCCTTCGACATGCCCATGGCCCCGGGGGAGACGCGCCGCGTCGCCTTCGAGACGCTGGCGGGGCAGCCCGGCTTCAAGAACAGCGGCAACACCACCCGCATCGTCGGCAACGGCAGCTTCGTCGACAACTCCGCCCTCGCCCCCTACGTCGGCATGAGCCGAGACGGCCTGCTGACCGACCGCTCAAAGCGGCGCAAGTACGGCCTCCCGCCCGAGCTGCGTCCGCCCAAGCTGGAGGACGCCTCCGGCCGTCAGTTCAACGCGCTGCGCCGGGACTCCGACTGGGTGTCCACCGACGTCACCGTCTCCACCGACGCCGACCAGACGCCGATCGCGCCGGGCTACAAGGTCTCCGACGTGACCGCGGGCGGGCGGCGGACGGCGCGGTTCAGGAGCGAGGCGCCGATCCAGAACTTCTTCTCGATCCAGTCGGCCCGCTACGCCGAGAAGCACGTCGCCTACAAGGGCGTGGATCTCGGCGTCTACTACGATCCGCACCACCCGTGGAACGTCGACCGGATGATCGCGGCGCTGAAGGCGGCGCTCGATCGCGACCAGGCGGCGTTCAGCCCCTACCAGTTCCGGCAGGTGCGCATCCTGGAGTTCCCGGGCTTCACCGGCAGCTTCGCGCAGAGCTTCGCCAACACCATCCCCTATTCCGAGGACATCGGCTTCACCTTCAAGCCGCCCAAGGACTTCGCCAGCTCCGACAAGATCGACATGGTGACCTACGTCACCGCGCACGAGCTTGGCCACCAGTGGTGGGCGCACCAAGTGATCGGGTCGGAGAACCAGGGGGGCGAAGCGCTGGCCGAGACCTTCGCCCAGTATTCCGCGCTGATGACCATGGAGGCCGTCTACGGCGGCGATCAGATCCGCCGGTTCCTGAAATACGAGCTGGACCGCTACCTTCGAGCCCGGGGCGGCGACCCGCTGGAGGAGCTGCCGCTGGAGCGGGTCGAGGCCCAGCCGTACATCTACTACCAGAAGGGCTCGCTGGTGATGTACCGGCTGCGCGACGCCCTGGGCCGCGACGCGGTGGACGCCTCGCTTAAAGGTCTTATCGGAGGCTACGCGTTCAAGGCGGCGCCCTATCCCCGCACGCTCGAATACCTCCCGCTGCTGCAGGCTCAGGCGGGTGCGGACCCAAGGAAGCAGGCGCTGATCGGCGACCTGTGGAGCGCCATCGCCCTCTACGACCTCACGGCGTCGGCGGCCTCGGCGCACAAGCGTCCGGACGGGCGATGGGACGTGACACTGAGGTTCGCGGCCAAGAAGGTCCACGCCGACGGGCAGGGCAGGGAGACGCCCGCCCCCCTGGACGAGGCGATCGACGTCGGCGTCTTCGCCCGCGACCCGTCCAAGCCCGGCTTCTCGGCTCGGGACGTGCTGTGGCTCAAGCCCGCCGAGGTCAGGGGAGGCGGCTCGGTGACGGTGACGGTCGATCGACCGCCACGGTTCGCCGGGATCGATCCCTACGCCAAGCTGATCGACCGCAACACCGACGACAACCTGATGCCCGTCGCGGTGCGCTAAACGCGCAACGGACCGCCCCGAGGGATCGGGGCGGGCCGCGGAGCGAGGCCTAGAGGGACGCGATCAGCGCATCTTGCCTTGGGCGTCCTGCAGGTCGGTGATGTGGTGCTGCACGACAGGCACGATCTCTTCGGCGGCGTGCTTCAGCGGCGGCGCGTCGCCGTTGCTGGCGTACCCCTGCTGCACCTCCAGCGCCTGCTGGTGCGACGCCAGCTGCTGGTCGAGGTAAGTGCGGTCGAAGTCGGGCCCGTGCGCGCCGCGCAGGTCAGCGACCATCTTGCGCTGATCGGGCATCAGCATGGGCGGAGGCGGGTTGTGGCCCATGACCTTGCGCGCGGCGGCCTTGACCATGGCCGTCGATTTTGTGTGGTCGCGCACCATCATGGTGGCGATCTTGCGGATCCGCGGGTTGTGCGTGCGGGTCAGCGCGACCTTGGCCTCGGTGATCTCGAACAGGTCGGAGGCGCCGGCGGTCTTGACGTATTCGGAGGCGGGCATCGCCGCTCCGGGGCCCGGAGCGTACGGACGGGGCTGGGCGTGGGCGACGGAGGCGACGGCCACGAGGGCCCCGCCGACGATGGCGATCTTACGGATCATCTTTTGATGCTTTCCAAGCGGTTGTTCGCCCGGGTGGGCGTGATCTCCTCCTCAACCGTGCTGGCGCCTCCGATGTTCCGACCTAGGCGTCCGCCCACATGCGCAGGAGGTTGTGGTAGGTCGCCGTCAGTCGCAGCACCGCCTTGTGGCCGTCGCCGAGGTCCGCCCGCGCCTCGATCACGCTCCTGTCCAGGCCATGCAGCAGCGCGCGACGCCCCCCGTCGGCCACCATCGACTGCGCCCAGAAGAAGCTGGCCCACCGCGAGCCGCGGGTGATCGGCTCGACGCGGTGCAGGCTGTCGGCCGGATAGACGACCATGGCGCCCGCCGCCAGCTTCACCCGCTGCTCGCCGTAGTCGCCCTCGATCACCAGCTCCCCGCCGTCGTACTCGGCCGGATCGGACAGGAAGAGGGTGCAGGAGACGTCGGTGCGGAAGCGCTGGGGCCCGGCGAAGCGGATGGCGTTGTCCACGTGCGCCCCGAACCCGTGGCCGACGTCGTAGCGGTTGAACATCGGCGGGAAGACGCGCAGCGGCAGGACGGCGGAGACGAACGCCTCGTTGGTCCCGAGCGCCCGCAGGACCACGTCCTGCAGCTCGCGCGCGACGGGCGAGGTCTCCGGGACCTGCAGGTTGTTCTTGGCCTTGGCTGACTGCGGTCCGGCGGTGACCCGCCCATCCACCCACTCCGCCGCTTCCAGCCGGGCGCGGGCATGGGCGACCTGGTCGGGGTTAAGGACGTTGGGGATCACGGCGAGCATGGCTTCAGCCTAGCTCAGAAGCTCATTCCCACCGACACGATCGCCGTGCGCCCCTGCGCGGGCGCGGCGCGGTTGCCGAAGCTCTGCGCGTAGTTCAGCCGGTCGGTCAGGTTGTAGAGGTTCAGCGCCACACGCCAGCGCTTCACCTCGTACTGCACCAAGCCGTCGAGCGAGAAGGTGGAGGGGACCTGCGCGTCGCGGGTCAGCACCAGGTTCGGCGCGGTCCCGGTCGTCGTGTAGCGGACGTGATAGCCGTCCTGGTAGGTGAAGCCCCCCGCCACCGCCAAGCCCCGCAGCAGCCAGCGCGGCTTGTAGCTGGTCCAGACGAAGGCGGAGTTGGCCGGAACCTGCAGCACCGGCGTGCCCGTGGTGATCGGGTTGTCGTAGCAGACCAGCGGCGAGCCTGCGCACACCAGGTCCTGGCGCACCCGCGTATCCAGGTAGGTGTAGGCCACGTTCACCGACCAGTCCGGCGTCACCTGCCCCGTCAGCCCCGCCTCGACCCCCTTGATGGTCTGCTTCTGGCTGGACTGGCTGGACACCTCGCCCGAGACCGGGTCGGTCTGCTTGGCGTTGGCCTTGTCCACGTGGAAGGCCGCGCCCGACAGGGTGAGCCGGCCGCCCAGGAGCCCATACTTCGCCCCCGCCTCGTAGGTTTCGCCCTCGTCCGGCGCGAAGGCGGCGGTGGCGCCCGAGATCGGCGTGGCCGTGCCCACGATGCCCGAGCCGACCGGCGTCGCCGACTTGGCGTAGGAGACGTAGAAGGTGCGGTCGGCCGTCGGCTCGTAGACCAGGCTGACGTGCGGGCTGGTCAGGTGCGAGTCGGCCTTGAAGTCCTGCAGCACCCCTGAGATCAGGGTGTTGCGGTACTCGGCCTCGTAGTCCTCGTAGCGCACGCCGGCGATCAGCGAGACCTGGGGCGTGAAGTAGAGCCTATCGACGATGAAGGTGCCGTAGTCGGCGGCGGACCCCTTGGAGTCGATGATGTAGGCGTTGGTTGTGATGCTGGTCAGCGGGACGCCCGTGGCCGCGACGCCCGGCGTGATCGTGGGGCGGAACGTGCCGTAGCCCGGCGGGGGCTCGCCGGCGCCGGTCAGGAGGTCGATGGCGATGGCGTTGCGCGCGGCGACCTTCGTGCCGGGGAAGTAGATGCCCGATGACAGCGGCGGCAGGGTGTAGGCGAAGAAGGCCTTGCGATTGTCCTGGTAGTTCAGGTCCGTCCCGGCCACGACCTCGTTCCGTAGCCCGCCCACGTCGAACAGGGCGTGGACCGAGCTGATGTTCTGCACCCCCCACGCCCGCTGGCGGTAGGGGCCGCCGCCGCCGAAGGTGATGGCGGGAACGGTCGCCGGATTGTTGTCCACCAGGGAGTCGATGCAGGTCTGGCCGGTGGTCGGGTTGGTCGGGCAGGCGTCGACGCTGGTGTACTGGAAGAAGCGGTCGTAGCTCCCGCCCCGCGTGTCGCTGGTGAAGCTGAGGTTCGGCCCGAAGTCCTTCCTGAACCGCACGGTCAGGATGTCGGCCCGCGTCTTGTCCCGGTCGGTCAGGAACTGCTCGAACACGTGGGGCGAGAGGCCGTACTCGGTGGCGGGCAGCGCCTTGGTCGTGCCGGTGGGGTTGCCGATGATGATGCCGTAGTCGGGGATGCGGTCGTCGGTCTGGTGCAGGTAGTTGACGATCAGCGTCGTGCTCGTGCCCAGCCCGAACCCGGCCGTGGCGGCCACGCCCCAACGGTCGGATTCCACCACGTTGCGGCCGGTGACGCCCGCGCTCGTGCCCATGAGGTTCAGGCGGAAGGCGGTGGTGTCGTTGATCTTCTGGTTGGCGTCGACGGTGGCTCGGTAGTAGCGGCCCGTCCCGACCTGCCCGTCCACGTCCACGAAGCTGCGCGTGGCGTCGGGCTGTTTGGAGATGGTGTCGATCGCGCCGCCCGTCGTGCCCCGGCCGAACATGGCGCCGGAGGGCCCCTTGAGGACCTGCACCTCCTGGTAGTCGAAGCTGTCGCGGGTGTAGACGCCGAAGTCGCGCAGCCCGTCGGTGTAGATGTCGCTCGAGGCGTCGAGCCCGCGGATCTTGAACTGGTCGCCCGCCAGCGTGCCGCCCTCTCCGATCGCCACCGTGATGCCCGGCACGTCGCGCAGCGCCTGCTCCAGCGTGGTGATCTTCTGCTCGCGGATGAGTTCCTGCGGCACCACGTTGACCACCTGCGGCGTGTCCTGGACCGTGGGCGTGACGGAGGTGGACAGGCCTGTCCGCGCCTGTTGCGCGCCGCCTCGCGCGCTCACCACCACCTCGCTCACCTGCGGCGCAGGCACGGCGGGCGCCTCCTCCGCCGCCCGGGCGGCCATCGGCGCGAGCGTGGCGAAGGCGACGGTGGCGAGCAGCGGACGCATGGGCGGAAGGTCTCTTCGTCGATTAGAATGCGAACGCGTCTTAACAGCGCGTGGCGACATTGCAATCGATTGTGCGAGCCATTCTCAAGTCGCGTTCGGCGGCGCCGGCGCGGGAGCCGCAGTGAGACTCGGCGCAGCGCTGCGAGGACCGCGAGCGGGCGCGGCGGAACGGGCGGGCCGCGGCCACGTTCCCGGATCGAAGCGCAGCCGTGGGGCGCGCCGTTCGGGAGGTCAGATCATGTTGGGATGGGCCATCACTTTCGCGATCCTCGCGCTGATCGCGGCCGCGCTCGGATTCGGCGGCCTCGCCGGTGCCGCTGCAGGCATCGCTAAGATCCTGTTCTTCGTATTCCTTGTGCTGCTCGTGGTCAGCTTCATCTTCCGCGCGGTGCGCGGGCGATCGGTCATCTGACGATCGGACGGGGGCTGCGGATCGCTCCGTAGCTCCCACGTCGCTCCTGCAGCCGAGAGCGACCGCGCCGCAAGTAAGGCGCGACGGCGTCTCGAAGACGTCAGTGCGGCGTCGGCTGGTTCGCCTCGCCCGCGACGCCGTTGGCGGGGGCGGGCTTGGGCGCCGGCTCTGGCGCATGGAAGCTGTTGGCGTCGGCGTGGCTCACCACGCCGGACTGGCCGCCTGCGCCATGATGGGTGGAGAGCCCCGGCGCATTGATCGCGTAGATGATCCCGAACACGACCACGATCAGCACGAGGGAGATCGCCAGGACCCGCCTGACGCCCCAACCCTTGCGGCCTTGCGATGCGCTCTGCTCGTCTACGATTTCGGGCGCGCCGCCGTCGGGTCGGATATCGCTCATGAGCTCGGTCGCCTTCAGCCGCCTCGGACGTGCAACGAACGTGTAGAGCGTGACAGGCGTTCCGGATCCGTCAGGCGGGCGCGGCGTGCAGCACCACCTCGGCCCGACGGTGGAGGGGGGCCTTGCGGCCTGACGGCGTCACCGCTCCGGCCGACCCCAGCGCCTGGATGTCGAAGGCCGGCGCGGGCAGCCCCGCCGCCGCAAGCGCCTGGGCGACCTGGGCGGCGCGGCGCTGCGACAGCTCAAGGCTGTTCGCCGCCGGCGCGTCGGCGTCGGCGAGCCCGACGACGTCCACCGCCGTGACCTTGCAGGGCCCCATCCGACGCGCCTGCAGCGCGATCACGTCGCGCCCGGGCTGGGTGAGCTGGTCGGAGCCGGGCTGGAAATAGATGGGGAACCGCGTATCCGAGCACCGCCGAGCCAGCGCGGAGGCCGGGGGCGGCTTGGCGCCCGTGTCCACGCATCCCGCCGCGAGCACCGTGATCGCCGCCGCCGCCGCCATGCGCCAGATCGTCATCAAACCACCCTCCCCTGCCGCCCTTCAAGCGCAACTCAGGCCCGGGGCGTTCCGTCTTCCCAGTAGTAGCGCTTCCGCACCGGATCGAAGAAGTAGTAGCGCCGCCGCCGCTCGTCGAAATACTGCCGACGGCGCGGATCGCCGCCCGAGCAGGTGCGCGAGCGGCAGGGCCGGTAGGCGGGACCGGCGGCCGGCGGGGTCGGGAGCTGCGCCGAAGCGGCCGGGGGCGCAGACGGCGCACCGGCCGAAGGCTTGGCCGCAGGGCGGGGAGAGTGCGCGCAGGCGGCCGCCAGTCCGGCGACGGGCAAGGCCCAGACCGCTGAACGGCGACGCCTGACCCTGAGTCCCATCGCGACCGCTCCGACGAGCTTCGTCCGCCGCCTGGAGGTGCGGGGTCAGAAGCGGTAGTGCGCGCCCCCGGACAGGACCACGCCCTCGCCCTCCACGCTACCCGTGAGGTCGACCGGCGAGAAGCCCGTGGGATTGCTGGCGCTGTTCACGCGGCTGTCGTCGAAGTGGATGTAGGCGCCCGCCAGGTCGAAGCTGAGCTTGCGCGAAACCTGCAGCGTCGTGCCGGCGCCGAACAGCAGGCGGTTGCCGTCCGGCACACGGGCCGAGCGGTTGCTGTTGCGGGTGGGCGTCGGGTCGTACTGCACGCCGGCCCGCACCGTCCACAGGGGGTTGACCTTGTAGTCCACGCCGAGCGCCTCGCTGGTCGTGCTGCGGTAGCGCTCGGGCGTGACCTGCACCCCGCCGTTGGTCGGGATGCCCGTGCTGGCCACGGTGATGGCCTTGAACTCGCCCCACCCGATGCGCTGCACCTGGGCGTTGAGGCTCAGGCTGTCGGTGAGCGCGTAGCGGGCGCTCGCGGTCGCCATCCAGGGCGTGGTGAACTTGGCCGTCCCGGGCGAGTCGATCGCCAGCAGCGTGCTCGGCCCGAGAAGGACGTTGGCGGTCACTTGCCCGTCCAGGGTGTGGTCGATGGCCGAACGGTAGCTCAGGCCGAGACTGGCGCGCGAGGTCGGATGCAGCTGCGCCCCGACCGTGTAGCCATAGTCCCAGCCGTCTCCCGAGAGACGCTGCGCCCCGTCCGGGCCGCCCGCGGCGAGATTGGGAAGCGCGTTGGTCAGGGTGGCGTAGACATATTCGGCGTCGAAGCCGGCCCCGACGTCCAGCCACTTGGTCAGGTGCAGCGCCACGGTCGGCTGCACGTCGATCGACAGCAGGAACGACTTCTGCGCGTCGTAGCGCGTCCAGCTGGCGGCGTCGTACTTGGTGGTGAAGTTGAACGGCGCGGTGACGGCCAACCCCACCGAGACCCGGTCGTTGACCCGCCACGCGGCGCCGGAGTTGGGGACGACCCCGAAGAGGATCGGGTTGTCGGCGCGCGGCTCGCCGCCGACCGGCCGCGTCACCCCCCCTTGGGTGACGGTCGAGCCGGCGTCGCGCAGCGTGCCGGTGACGAACACGGTGTGGATGCCGCTGTAGGTCTGGACGCCCGCGATCTCGGCGATCGACGCCGGGTTCCACCACAGCGAGTCGACGCCCGTGTCGGCCCCTTCACCGGAGTAGGCGCGGCCTAGGCCCTTCACCGACTGCTCCTGGATGTAGAAGGCGCCCGCGCCGGCGGGGCCGGCGACCAGAGCGGACAGCGTCAGGGCGGAGGCGGCGGCGAGCAGGGGGCGGGCGAGGGTCATACGCAGGGCCTTGTACAAGGGATGGGGCGGCGGTCTTGGCGTCGGGTGTGGCGACTTCTGGGCGTGGAAGGCGTCTTCTCGCCTGCGGGTTGCTCTCTCCACCGGAGCTGAGGAACTTCGGCGCGGAGCGTGACGTTTTCGCCGCATGCCCACGTCCCTCACGGCCGCGACCCCGGCCGCCGCGCCCGCGCGCCCTGCCCTGCGTCGCGTCGAGGCGGTGGTGAACGCCGCCTCCGGCAGCACGGGACCGGGAGCGGCGGCCGACCTCGAGGCGGCGCTGCAGCAGGCGGGGATCGAGGCGCACGTCGCCGACTGCCGGCCCGAGGAGATCGCCGACGCCCTCGACCGCGCTGTCGCGGCCAAGCCCGACCTCTTGATCGTCCTGGCCGGTGACGGCACGATCCGGCTCGCGGCCTCGCTGTGCGGACCGGACGGCCCCCTCGTCGCGCCCCTGGCGGGGGGAACCATGAACATGCTGCCTCACGCCATCTACGGCGCCCGCCCCTGGCGCGAGGCGTTGGCGGAGGTGCTGGAGAGCGGCGTGGAGCGGCCGATCTCGGGCGGCGAGATCGACGGCCGAAGCTTCTTCGTTGCGGCCATCCTGGGTGCGCCCGCGCTGTGGGCGCCCGCGCGGGAGGCGATCCGCAAAGGACGGCTGCGGCTGGCGTGGTTGCGGGCCTATCGCGCCTTCACCCGCGCCTTCCGCGGTCGGCTGCGCTTCTCGCTGGACGGTGCGCCCGAGGTGAAGGCCGAGGCGCTGACGCTGATGTGCCCCCTGGTCTCGCGCGGGATGAAGACCGACGACGCGCTGGAGGCGCTGGTCCTCGACCCGAAGGGGGCGGGCGAGGCGTTCAGGCTGGGCGCGCAGCCGCAGCAGCCGGTCGACTACGAGCAGGAAG
>CAZZZR010000041.1:0-631 GCA_964658605.1 uncultured Caulobacter sp.
CCGCGGCGTGTTCGGCTGCATCAGCCCCTGGAACTTCCCACTCGCGATCTTCACCGGCCAGGTCGCCGCCGCGCTGGCCGCCGGGAACGCCGTGGTCGCCAAGCCCGCCGAGCAGACGCCGCTGATCGCCGCCGAAGCGGTGCGGCTCTACCATAAGGCGGGGCTCGACCCGGCGCTGCTGGCGCTGGTCCCAGGGCGGGGCGAGACGGTGGGCGCGGCGCTGACCCAACACCCGCACCTGGACGGCGTCGCCTTCACCGGCGGCACCGAGACCGCCTGGGCGATCAACAAGACCCTGGCGGCGCGCCGCGGCCCCATCCTCCCCTTCATCGCCGAGACCGGCGGCCTCAACGGCATGTTCGTCGACACCACGGCCCTGCGCGAGCAGGTGGTGGACGACGTGGTTCAGTCGGCGTTCGGTTCGGCCGGCCAGCGCTGCTCGGCGCTCCGCCTGCTCTACCTGCCCCACGACACGGCCGAGGCGACCCTCGCCGCCATCGCCGGCGCGCTCGACGCCCTGGTGGTCGGCGACACCGCCGACCCCGCCGTCGACATCGGCCCGGTGATCGACGCCGAGGCGCGCGAGGGGCTGGAGCGCCACCTCGACCGACTTGAGCGAGAGGCCAAGGTT
>CAZZZR010000041.1:641-8454 GCA_964658605.1 uncultured Caulobacter sp.
GTGATCCGCCGCGCCACGGTGCGGGGCGGCGCGGCGGGCGACTTCTTCGCGCCGACGCTGGCCGAGATCCCCACGCCCGACTTCCTGGAGAAGGAGGTGTTCGGCCCCATCCTGCACGTCTGCCGCTACGACCCCGAGAAGCTGGACGAGACCTGCGAGGCGCTGGCCGCCCGCGGCTACGGCCTGACGCTGGGGGTGCACTCGCGCATCGACGGGTTCGCCGAGCGGGTGCGGGCGCTGGTCCCGGCGGGCAACGCCTACGTCAACCGCGCCATCGTCGGCGCGGTGGTTGGGGTGCAGCCGTTCGGGGGCGAAGGCCTTTCCGGCACCGGCCCCAAGGCGGGCGGCCCCTACGCCCTGCTGCGCTATGCGACCGAGCGGGCGGTCAGCATCAACATCGCCGCGCAGGGGGGCGATCCGGCGCTGCTCAACCTCGGCTGAGGCTCGGGGAGCGGGCGGCGCGGTTGTCCCGCCCCGCCCTCGCCCCTAGGGTCCGCCGCGAACGCCTGAGGCCGCCTGCATGTCCGACGAACGACGCACCTTCACCGACGAGGAAGCGCTCGCCTTCCACGCCGAGCCCACGCCCGGCAAGGTGGGCGTGCACGCCACCAAGCCGATGGCGACCCAGCGCGACCTGAGCCTGGCCTACTCCCCGGGCGTGGCCGTGCCCGTGCAGCGGATCGCCGACAACCCCGACGCCGCCTACGACTACACATCCAAGGGCAACATGGTGGCCGTGATCTCCAACGGCACCGCGATCCTGGGCATGGGAGACCTCGGCTCGCTCGCCTCCAAGCCGGTGATGGAAGGCAAGGCGGTGCTGTTCAAGCGCTTCGCCGACGTGGACTCCATCGACATCGAGGTCGACTCTAAGGACCCCGACGTCGTCATCCAGGTGGTCAACGCCATCGGCGCGGGGTTCGGCGGGGTGAACCTGGAGGACATCAAGAGCCCTGAGTGCTTCCTGATCGAGCAGGCCTGCCAGGAGGCGCTCGACATCCCCGTCTTCCACGACGACCAGCACGGCACCGCCATCATCTCCGCCGCCGGCCTGATCAACGCCTGCCGCGTCACGGGGCGGAACCTCGCCGACATCAAGGTGGTGCTGAACGGCCCGGGCGCGGCGGGTATCGCCACGCTGGAGCTGATCAAGGCGATGGGCGTCACGCCCTCCAACGTGATCGCGGTCGACCGCAAGGGCGTGCTGTGGCGCGGGCGCAGCGAAGACATGAACCAGTGGAAGTCGGCGCACGCGGTCGAGACGCCGCACCGCACGCTGGCCGAGGCGCTGGTCGGCGCCGACGTCTTCATCGGTCTCTCCGTGAAGGGCGCCCTCACCCCCGCCCTGGTCGACACCATGGGACCGCGGCCGATCATCTTCGCCATGGCCAACCCGGATCCGGAGATCACGCCCGAGGAGGTCCACAGCGTACGACCGGACGCGATCGTGGCCACGGGGCGCAGCGACTACCCGAACCAGGTCAACAACGTCCTGGGCTTCCCCTACATCTTCCGCGGCGCGCTGGACGTGCGGGCGCGCGGCGTGAACATGGAGATGAAGATCGCCTGCGCGAACGCGCTGGCGATGCTGGCGCGCGAGGACGTGCCGGACGAGGTCGCCGCCGCCTACCACGGTCGAAGGCTGCAGTTCGGGCCGGACTACATCATCCCCACGCCCTTCGATCCCCGCCTGATCTGGTACATCCCCCCCTTCATCGCCCAAGCGGCGATGGACACCCGGGTCGCGCGCAAGCCGATCGTGGACATGGACGCCTATCGCGCCTCGCTGGCGCAACGCGCCGACCCGACGGCCGCCTTCCTGCAAAAGATTACCTCCACCGTCGCCGGCGCCGAGACCAAGAAGCGCATCGTCTTCGCCGAGGGCGAGGAGCCGAGCGTGATCCGCGCCGCCTACGCCTTCCAGACGCAGGGGCTGGGCAAGGCCATCCTATGCGGGCGCGAGGAGCTGGTGAAGTCCAACATGCGCGAGGTGGGGGTGCCGCCCGACGCGGACCTGCAGATCGTCAACGCGCGCCTGTCCGATGAGAACGCCGACTATGTCGACTTCCTCTACGCCAAGCTGCAGCGCAAGGGCTTCCTGCGCCGCGACGTGCAGCGGCTGATCAACCTGGACCGCAACAGCTTCGCCGCCTCCATGGTCGCGCTCGGCCACGCGGACGGGATGGTGACGGGCGTCACCCGCAGCTTCGACGTGGCGCTGGAGGAGGTGGAGCGGGTGATCGACCCCACCGTGGGCGAGCGGCCGATGGGGCTGAGCGTGATCCTGGCGCGCGGCCGCACCCTGTTTGTGGCCGACACCAGCGTCACCGAGATGCCCGACAGCCACGAGCTGGTCGAGATCGCCGTGGAGGCCGCCCGGGCCGTGCGCCGGCTGGGGCACGAGCCCCGCGTGGCCTTTCTCAGCTACTCCACCTTCGGCAACCCCCGCGGCGCGCGCGGCGAAAAGGTACGCGAGGCGGTGCGCCTGATGGACCAGCGCCCCAAGGGCGAAATCGACTTCGAATACGAGGGCGACATGCCGCCCGAGGTGGCGCTGGAGCCCGCGCGCTGGAGCGCCTATCCGTTCCAACGACTGACGGCGCCCGCCAATGTGCTGGTGATGCCCGCCATCCATTCCGCCTCCATCGCCACCAAGCTGGTGCAGAGCCTGGGCGGGGCCACGGTGATCGGTCCCTTGCTGCTGGGCCTGTCCAAGCCCGTGCAGATCGCGCAGCTGCAGGCGAGCGTGAGCCATATCCTGACGATGGCGACGATCGCGGCCTACGATGTGCGGAGCGAGGCGGGGGCGGGCTGAACTCCCGCGGCTCGCACGCAGCAGGCCCGCCTTCTGCGCCCCGCTCAACCGGGCGGAGCCCTCCCGTGGGCGCTGCATCGGCGCATCTGCGGCGAGGGGAAGCCCTGAACCTCTTGGCGAATGATTGCGCTCGGGGCCTTCAAGAGGTTAAGGGCGGAAGCGTCCGCGAAGTCAGAGTTCGGGGCTCCGTAGACCGAGCGTCGGGAGCGAACCTGGGAGCGATACTCGCCCCTAGCCCGCCGCCGCCATCATCGCCGCGGCGCTCTGGGCCTTGTCGGCGCGGCGCTTCTTGGACCCGGAGAACTCGCCGGAGTTGAACCGGCGGCGGTCGGGGCCGACGTACATCTGCGCCTCGATCCAAAGGCGCGGGTTCAGCGAGACGTTCTCGACCCGGCGGAACAGGTCCTTGGCGGTGTAGGGCTTGCGCAGGAACTCGTGGACGCCAGAATCGCGCGCCGCCTTGATCGACTCCACGGTCGCTTCCGACGTGACCATGATCACGGGCGCCTTGCGCGCCGGGAGCGAGCTGCGGCGCATGCGGCGCACGAGGTCGGGACCGTCGAACTCCGGCCCCACGCCCTCCATGAGAATGAGCAGCGGGTCGACGTGGGCGATCAGCTCCAGCCCCTTGACCGTCTTGGTGGCGCAGACCGTCTGGCGCGCGCCCATCTGCTTCAGGAGCTCGGCCGCGAGCTTGGCGGAGGCGGGGAGAGGGTCGAAGATCGCCACCCGCGCGATCAGCGGCGCGATCTTGGCCATCACCCTGGGATCGGCGTTGAACATGGAGGGGTCCGCAGCGTCGACGACGGGCCACCCTCGCGCCACACCCGTAAAGACCGGGTTAGCTTAACGCGTCAAACCCCCGCCTCACCCGGCGTCGCTCTCCCGGACGCCGTCGCCGCCGCCGTAGCGCCGCCGCGAGCCGCCGTTCTTCGCCTCCTCCTGCTGCTGCTTCCAGTAGTCGGCCCCGTCGCGGGGCTTGAAGAAGGTGCGCGGCGCCCCGTCCTTGCGGGCCACGGCGAACAGGTTGCCCTTGGGATCGTAGATCAGCCGGTCGCCGTTCGGCCGCGTCATCGTCTCCGCGCCCGTCGGCGGGTGGTCGATGAAGGCATGGACCTTGGTCAGGCACTCGTCGAGGGACTTGGCGCCGATGTCCGGCCCGCTCTTGTCGCAGTGGTACTGCGCATTCTCCTGCGCGGTGTGGCGGCGATTGTCCGCCCACATCGGTTCGCCCTTGAAATCGGGCACAGGCTCGCGCGCCCGCTGCGGCGCATAGCTGTCCCCGCCCCGTGCGCCGTAGGACGCCGAGCCGCCGCCGGAGCTCTCATACCCGCCGCCGCCCCGGTCGGAACCGCCGCCGCCCTCGTCCCGCGTCGAGGTCGCCGCGTCGTGCGTGCGGCTGGGCGCCGAGGCTCCGCGCTCGCAGGCCGACAACCCCAGAACCCCCGTCGTCGCGCCGACCAGCAGCGCCGCGCCCACCGTGAACCGCACCCTCGCCTCCTGAAGAACAGACCCGGAACGGAAGGTAACGCGCCCCTTTGCGGGAGTCGAGCGCCGGGCTAGGACGGGGCGAAGATTCTTTCGGGAGACCGCCTTGTCGCGCAGCGTCCTCCTCATCGTCGGCGGCGGGATCGCGGCCTACAAGGCGCTGGAGCTGGTCCGCCTCTTCGCCAAGGCGGACGTGGCCGTGCGCGCCGTCCTCACCCGCGCGGGCGCCGAGTTCGTCACGCCGCTCTCGCTGGGCGCCCTGACGGGCGAAAAGGTCTTCACCGACCTGTGGTCGCTGACCGACGAGGCGGAGATGGGCCACATCGAGCTCTCCCGCTCGGCCGACCTGCTCGTCGTGGCCCCCGCCACCGCGGACCTGATGGCCAAGGCGGCGAACGGGCTGGCGGACGACCTGGCCTCCACGACGCTGCTGGCCACCGACGCGCCCGTGCTGATGGCGCCGGCGATGAACGTACGCATGTGGCTGCACTCGGCCACCCGCCGCAACGCCGCCCGGCTGTCGGCGGACGGGGTGCGCTTCGTCGGCCCCGACGAGGGCGAGATGGCCTGCGGCGAGTTCGGTCCGGGCCGGATGGCCGAGCCGGCCGCGATCCTGGCCGCGGCGCAGGGCCTGCTCGACCTGAAGCTGGGTGGAGGCGGCGCCATCGCCGTGCCGCCGCATCCCGCGCTGCCGTCCAGCCGGCCCCTGGCCGGACGGCGGGTGCTGGTGACGGCGGGGCCGACGATCGAGCCGATCGACCCCGTGCGCTTCCTGTCCAACCGCTCCAGCGGCAAGCAGGGCTACGCCATCGCAGGCGCCCTGGCGGAGCTGGGGGCGGCCGTGACGCTGGTCTCGGGCCCGGTCGGGTTGGACGCGCCGCCCGGCGTGAAGCGGGTGTGGGTGGAGACGGCCGAGGAGATGCGCCGCGCATGCGAAGCCGCGCTGCCGGTGGAGGCCGCCGTGATGGTGGCGGCTGTGGTCGACTGGCGTCCCTCCGAACCCGTGGCGGTCAAGCTGAAGAAGGCGCCCGGTTCGCCCCCGCCCGCGCTGGAGCTTGCGGAGACGACGGACATCCTGGCGCGCCTCTCCGCCTCCGGTCCGCGCCGTCCGAAGCTGGTGGTGGGCTTCGCGGCGGAGACCAACGACGTGGAGGCCAACGCCCGCGCCAAGCTCGCCCGCAAGGGCTGCGACTGGATCGTGGCCAACGACGTCTCCGGCGACGTGATGGGGGGCGCCGACAACACAGTCTCGCTGGTGACGCGCCAGGGGGTGGAGCGGTGGGCGCGGGCGTCCAAGGGCGAGGTCGCAGCGCGGCTCGCGCGCCGGATCGCCGAGGCCCTGGGCGCGCCGGCGCTCGGAGCGTCCGCATGACGCCGTCGGTGCGGGTGCGGCTGAAGCGGCTGGAGCACGGCGCCGGGCTAGAGACGCCGGCCTACGCCAGCACCGGCGCCGCGGGGCTCGACCTGCGCGCGGCGGTGGCCGACGGCGTCCCGGTGGTGCTGGAGCCCGGCGGCCGCGCGATGATCCCCACCGGTTTCGCCATCGCCCTGCCGGAGGGCTACGAGGCTCAGGTCCGCCCGCGCTCAGGGCTCGCCGCCAAGCACGGGATCACCTGCCTCAACAGCCCGGGCACGGTGGACGCCGACTACCGGGGCGAGCTGAAGGTGATCCTGATCAACCACGGCGCGGAGCCGTTCTCGATCGCCCGCGGCGAGCGGATTGCGCAGATGGTGGTCGCCCCGGTGGTGCAGGCGGCGTTCGACGAGGTGGAGACGCTGGACGAGACCGCCCGCGGCGAAGGCGGCTTCGGATCGACCGGCCGGCGCTGACGCCCGCCTAGACCTTGTAGAACCCGCGGAACCAGCCGACGAACTTGCCGACGCCCTCCTCCAACGAGGTCGAGGGCCGAAAGCCGATCACCCGCTCCAGGTCGCTGATGTCGGCGTAGGTGGCGGGCACGTCGCCGGGCTGCATGGGGAGGTATTGCTTCACCGCCTCCTTGCCGAGCGCCTGCTCCAGGATGGCGATGAAGCGCATCAACGGCTCGGGCGTGTTGTTGCCGATGTTGTAGACGCGGTAGGGCGCGGTCCCGGAGCCCGGGTCCGGATGCATCGGGTCGAAGTCGGGGTTGGGCTCGGGGATCACGTCGGCCAGGCGACGCACGCCCTCCACGATGTCGTCGATGTAGGTGAAGTCGCGCATCATGCGGCCTTCGTTGAACACCTTGATCGGCTCGCCCTTCAGGATCGCGCGGGTGAACAGGTAGGGCGCCATGTCGGGACGCCCATACGGTCCGTAGACGGTGAAGAAGCGCAGGCCCGTGGTCGGCAGTCGGAACAGGTGGCTGTAGACGTGCGCCATCAGCTCGTTCGACTTCTTGGTCGCCGCGTAGAGGCTGATCGGGTGGTCGACGTTGTCGTGCACGCTGAAGGGCGTCTTCTCCTGCTGGCCGTAGACCGAGCTGGAGCTGGCGTAGAGCAGGTGCTTCACGCCCCCGTGCCGGCACGCCTCCAGCATGTTGACGAAGCCGACGAGGTTGGACTGGGCGTAGGCGCCCGGGTTCTCCAGCGAATACCGCACGCCGGCCTGGGCGGCGAGGTGCACCACGGTCTCGAACCCGTGCGTGGCGAAGACGGCGTTCACCGCGCCCGCGTCGGCGAGGTCGGCGCGCGCGAAGGTGAAACCCGCGCGCCCCTCGAGTTCGGCGAGCCGCGCCTCCTTCAGCTCGACCTCGTAGTAGTCGTTCAGGTTGTCCAGCCCGACGACGGGGCGGCCCTCGTCCAGATAGCGCCGGGCCAGGTGGAAGCCGACGAAGCCGGCCGCGCCGGTGATCAGGACGGGGGGCATGGGCCTCCGAAGGCGCGGGCGCCGTCGGGGAGGGCGGCGTCGGCGTCTACCACGGGGGGCAGGACGGACCAAACCGCCCGGGGGTTGAGCGGCGCGGATCGCCGCGCCTAGACGCCTCCGACGAAGAGGGAGGTCGCGGCCAGCCTCGCCCGCACCACGGCCGCGGCCGCGATGCAGGCCGACGGGTAGGGGTGGGTGCCGTCGGCGGTCTGCGCCACGCCGCCGGGCGCCCCCCAGCGGTTCGGCAAGGCGGAGTCCTGCACCGCTGAGGCGACGTCCACCACGTCGTCCAGCCCGTTCGCCCTGGCGAGCGCGTCAGCCTTGATCTGGGCGTTCAGCTGGTCGCGCACGCCGCCGGGTTCAAAGCCAGACGCCGGCGTCTGGTTGGCGGTGGAGACGAAGGCGTCCGTGGAGGTGGTCTTGGGAAGGATGGTGGTCTGCGCCACCCACTTCACCCCTTGCGCCTTGCAGAGCGCCCAGATCGTCTTCACGTCGGCGTAGACCTGCGCGAAGGTGCGGCCGCCCGCGATGTCGTTGGTGCCGTACTCGACGATGGCGACGTTGGCGTAGGGGATGTGGGTGCGCCGGAAGGTGTTGACGCCCGCGAACCACTGCGCCTTGTCCCCCGACTTCGTGCACTTGACGAGGCCCGCGAGTAGGAT
>CAZZZR010000041.1:8464-14410 GCA_964658605.1 uncultured Caulobacter sp.
GTCGGCGATCCCGCGGCCGAAGATGCCGTTGCCGTGGCGGGTGGGCTGGGGCGTCTGGGTGTCGTTGGTGCCGTCGGCGATGCTGTCGCCGATCACGATGGCGGCCCGCACCGCGCCCGTCGCCCGGCCGAGCAGCGCCACGCCGCCCATGACGCTGATGCCCGTCGCGCCGGTGTTGGGAGGGGCCATCCCGGTGCTCATCTGCTTGGTCGTGGTGGACGTGAACTGCGCCAGCGCGGGCGGAGCGTCGAGGTAGGCGGCGGCGACGGCGGCGGCCGGGCTCGTGGCGCTGGCGTACTGGTATTCGTACTCGCCTTCCCAGGTCAGGCTCTCGTTGGTGCTCATCCAGGGCAGGCTGTCGCTGGACGTTCCGAGGGTGCGGCGCACGGTGAGCGTCCACTGGCTGAGCCGGGGGAAGGCCGGCAAGCCGAAGACGGACGGCGACAGGGCGTCGGACACCAGGAACCCGCCCGCCGGGACGCTCCCGACGTTCACGCCGCCGAACCTGAACCGGGCGAAGAGACCCGTGGACAGGCTGGTGAGCACCGCCTCCACGCTCATCGCCTGGGTGTTGGCCTGCTCCCCGGCCGCGCTGGAGAGCGCCCACCAGTTGTCGAGCCGCACGCGCAGCTCGCTCCAGTCCGCCGGACCGAGCGTCACCAGCATGCGGGCGAGCGAACTGTCCAGGCTGGAGCCGGCGCGGGGATCGGTGGCGATCTTGCCCTTGGTCGAGGCGATCAGGAGGCCCGTGGCGGGGGTGGTGCGCGCGGCGCCCTTGAAGTGGAAGGTCATGGCTCAGGCCTCCGACGCGACGATGGGCAGGCCCGCGGCGGCGCACAGGTAGGTCACGGCCGAGCGGCTCGCGACGTGCGGCTCGTAGAGGGAGCCGGCCGGGATCGAAAAGCAGTCGCCGCCGTTGACCGCCGCCGTCCCGCCCAGTTCGTTCACCCACAGGTCCGCGCCCGCCGGGGCCTGGATCTTCATCGCCTGGCGGGCGGCGTTGGCCGGCATCAGGCTGGTCGAGGCGTTGGCGACGCTCGTGGTCGAGCGGCTGGTGAAGGCCGCGCTCGCCGCCGCGCCGCTTCCGCCGGATCCCGTCGACGAGGGCGGGTCGGCCGCCTCCAGGAAGGTCACGCGCTGGCCCGTGGTGATCGGCAGGTATTCGCGCTCGCCCGCCTCGAGCCGCAGGCTGGTGGCTTCGGCGGCCGTCGGCGCGTCGCCCCAGGCGACTACCACCGCGCCGGAGAGCACCTTGACCCGGGCGAAGCCGGTCGCCGGCAGCCCTCCCGCCGCGCCGAAGTCGGGGGCCGCGTCGCTGGTGACGGCCGTCGCGCCAGCGCCGGAGAGCGTCGCGGCGGCGAGCGCCGGAGCCGGGTTGTTCACGCCCGCCCCCGACGCGTAGAGCGGCCCCGCCAGCCGCACGAAGTCCACCCGCACCTTCCACGCCATGCCGATCGCTCCCTTGACGGGAGGGTTCCCGCGTCGGAGGCAGGATGCGGCGGCCAGGCGGGAGGGGGACGAGGACGCCGCTCTCCCGGTCGCCGCGGTTGCGACCAACGCGCGCACGCCTTGATTCGCATGGCCCGGGGCGGCGCGGTCGTGTAGAGGCGACCTCCGGAATCCGGGGACGGCGACGCCCTGGCCCGGCGGGGGCGCGGCCCTTTCCGAAGTCTTAGGTGCCGGTCTTGCAGATGACCGGGACAAAGGCGCGGCCGGGCCGGTCCGGCTCCGCGCCAGAGGTTTTGCGGAGGCCTTCAGTGCTTTTGACGTCCCTGCTTCCCGCAGGCCTCCTGAAGGACACCCGGCTGGTCCGCCGGGAGTGGTCCACCGCGCTGGGCCTCAGCATCATGGTCAACATCCTGATCCTGGTGCAGCCGGTCTTCATGCTGCACGTCTACGACTACGTGCTGCCGAGCCAGAGCCAGGTCACGCTGCTGCTCCTGACAGGCATGGCGCTGTTCGTGGTCTGCGCATCGGCGCTGATGGACTACCTGCGCTCGCGCGTCTTGATCGACATCGGCCGCGAGCTGGACGTCCAGATCCGCGAGCGGGCCTTCAAGGGCGCCTTCGCCCAGGCCGTGAACAGCCGCAAGTTCCTGCGCGCGGCCTTCGTCAACGACCTGGAGACGCTGCGGGGCTTCATCTCCGGCCCCTCCGCGGTGGCGCTGATGGACCTGCCCTGGATGCCGCTCTACATCCTGGCGCTGTTCATCCTGTCGCCGTGGTTGGGCCTCCTGTCCCTGACGGTCGGGCTGGCCGTGCTGGCGATCGGGATCTTCAACGAGCGCCACATGAAGCCCCTGGTGGAGCGCTCCACCGTGGCCTCGCAGAACGGCGCGCGGCTGGCCGACGACGTGCTGCAGTCGGCGCCCGCCTCGCAGTCCATGGGGTTCACCGGCGCCCTCCTCGACCGCTGGGTGTTCACCGCCCGCTACGCCGGCCGGCTGAGCGAGGCGGTGGTCATCGACGGCGCGCGCGCCAGCGCCTTCGTGCGCAGCCTGCGCCTGTCGCTGCAGATCATGGCGCTGGCGCTCGCCGCCTGGCTGGTGCTGCAGCAGAAGCTGACCTCGGGCTCCATCGTCGCCGCCTCGCTGATCGGCGCCCGCGCGGTGGGACCGATCGAGGCCTGCATCTCGGGCTGGCGGCGGTTCGTGGCGGCGCGGGTGGCGCTGCACAGCCTGCAGGCGTTCGCCTTCGCCGCCGACGCCGCGGAGGTCCGCCCGACCGCCCTGCCCGCGCCGCAGGGCGCGGTCTCGCTCCAAGGCGTCAGCTTCGCCGACAGCGAGCGTCGGGTGGTGATCCTCAACAACGTCAACTTCAACGCTCCGGCGGGCGCGATGATCGGCGTTGTCGGCAAGTCGGGATCGGGCAAGACCTCGCTGCTGCACCTGATCGCAGGCGCGACGCCGGCCAGCGCCGGGACCATCCGCATCGACGGCTCGGAGATCGGGCAGTGGCGGCGCGACACGCTGGGGCCCCATATCGGCTTCCTTCCGCAGACCACGCTCCTGCACCGCGGCACCGTGGCGGAGAACATCCGCCGCTTCGGTCCGATCGACGACGAGGGCGTCTTGAAGGCGGCCAAGCTCTCGGGCGCGCATCCAATGATCCTGGAGCTGCCCGACGGCTATGACACCGCGATCGGCGAAGGCGGCGGCACGCTCTCCGGCGGGCAGAAGCAGCGGCTGGGCTTGGCGCGCGCCGTCTACGGCGACCCGCGCCTCCTCTTGCTGGACGAACCCACCTCGGCGCTCGACGGCGAGGCCGAGGAGCTGTTCTGGCGCATGATCGCCGAGCTGCGCGCGGCGAAGAAGACCATCTTCCTCGTCGCCCACCGGCCAAGCCATGTGCAGGGCGCCGACTTCATCGCGGTGATGGACTCCGGCAAGCTGCGCCAGTTCGGCCCGACCGCGGAAGTCCTCCCCACGATCGTCAAGCTTCCGCCGCAGGCGCAGCCCAAAGCCCCGCCCGCCGCCAAGAAGGCCTCCTGACCATGGCCAAGCTTCCCGCCACCTACGAGAGCCGCGCGCTCGCGACGGCGAACTACGAGCTCCTCGACGCCCACCTGAACGACAGCGAGCCGCTGGCGGGCGCCCGGCTGCTGCGCGTGGTCTGGGTCGTCATGGCCGTGACCATTGCCGCCATCTTCGGCTGGACGGCGTTCGCGCCGCTGAACCGGGGCGTGAACGCCACCGGCGCCGTCTCAACCCAGAGCGCGCGCCAGGTGATCCAGCACCTGGACGGCGGGATCATCAAGTCGCTGAACGTGAAGGAGGGCGAGCCCGTCAAGGCGGGGCAGGTGCTCGTCGTGCTCGACGACGCCCTCGCCCGCGCCCAGTACAACGTCGTGCGCCAGCAGTACCTCGACCACCTGGGCGAGCGCGCCATGCTGGAGGCCGACATCTCGGGCGCGCCGCTGGTCTGGCCCAAGGAACTCCTGGACAACAAGGACGACCCGGCCGTGAAGAGCGTCATGATGGCCGAGACCAAGGTGCTCGCCGACCGTCGCGGCGGCCGCTCGGCGCAGAAGGCGGTGCTGACCCAGCAGGTGGCCAGCCTCGGCGACCAGGTCACGGGCCTCAACGCCCAGACGCAGAGCATCGCGAGCCAGGACAAGCTCATCGCGGAAGAGGCCCGCGGCGTGGAGGGGCTCTACAAGCAGGGCTTCGCGCCCAAGACCCGCCTCCTCGAACTGCAGCGCAACCAGGCGAACCTTGAGGGCTCGCTCGGCTCGACCCAGGCGCAGATCAGCCAGGCCCACACCATGATGGGCGAGAAGCGGATGCAGGCGGTGCAGATCGACGCCCAGGGCCGCCAGGAATCCTCCAAGCGCCTCTCCGACGTCATCACCGAGACGCTGCAGCTTCAGGAGAAGATGGCCGACCAGGCGCAGGTGCTGCACCGCACGATCATCAAGAGCCCCGTGGACGGCATCGTGCTGGAGCGCCACATCGCCACCGTCGGCGGCGTCATCAAGCCCGGCGAGCCCGTGCTCGACATCGTGCCCACCGCCGAGCTCGAGGTCACGGGCAAGCTGCGCCCGAACGACGTCGAAAACATCAAGGTCGGTCAGAAGGCCCACATCAAGTTCTCCGGCATGAACGTCCAGACCACGCCCCAGCTGGACGCCAAGGTCAGCTACGTCTCGGCGGACGCCCTCACCGACCAGAAGACCGGCCAGCGCTACTACGAGGTGCGCGCCACGGTGACGCCCGCCGAGCGCAAGAAGCTGGGCGACCAGGTGCTGACGCGGGCATGCCGGCCGAGATCATGGTCGACGGCGGCGCGCGCACCATGCTCCAGTACCTGCTCCAGCCGGTGCAGGCCGCCTTCAGCCACTCCTTCCGAGAAGGCTGATCGCGTGGCGAAGGCTGCGGTCCGGTCCGCCGACGGGGGCCGGAACGACGTCATCGACGCCTTCCGCGCGATCCTGATCTTCTCGGTCCTGGTCTTCCACTACCTGCTGCGGTGGACGCCGGCCTACACCGATCCGAACACGCATATCGTCGGGCCGGACCTGACGCACTACGACCACCTGTATTCGCCCCTGCTGCAGGTGGGGAAATACGGCGTCCACGTCTTCTTCGTGATCTCCGGCGTCGTCATCGCCATGACGCTGCTGAAGTCCCGCGACGTGCTGGAGTTCGGCTACCGCCGCTTCTCGCGCCTCTACCCGGCGCTGCTCGGCGCGGCGGTGCTCACCTTCGTCGCCATGCGCCTCTTGGGACCGCCGGCGCTGCAGGTGACGCCCAAGGACTTCCTGCTCACCCTGACGATGATCCCCGCCAACCTGGGCGGCCAGTTCGTGGACGGCGTCTACTGGAGCCTGGCGGTCGAGGTGAAGTTCTACCTCTGGATCGCGCTGGCCTTCTTGGCGCTGAAGGGCCGGTTCTGGATCGGCCTGATCGCCGTCGGCCTCGTCGGCACGGTTCTGGAGGTCCTGCCGCACGGCCATGGCCTGGCGGTGGCGGTGCTGATCTCGCCCTACATGGGCTTCTTCCTCGCCGGCGTGGCGCTGTGGTTCGCGGCGTTCGAGAAGAAGCACCGGCCGGCGCTCTGGTGCGCGCTGGCGGCCGCCGTGATCTATGCGGCGCACTGGCGCGACGTCGAGGTGAACGGCGCGCCCTCTTTCCTGGGCCACGCCTATGTGCTGGGGCTGACCGCCGCGCTCGCCGCGCTCCTGATGCGCCACGCCGCTCTTCCCTGGGGACCGCTGCCCTACCTCGGGCGGATCTCCTACAGCCTCTACCTGCTGCACCAGAACCTGGGCGTGACTTTGATTGGATGGCTGAAGTCGTCGCTCCAATGGCCCGACATGCTGGCGTTCGCCGCCGCCGTCGCGGTCGCCGTCGGGCTCGCGGCGCTGAGCTTCCACCTGATCGAGGTTCCCGCGCAGGCCTGGCTCCGCGCCCGCTACGCGCCGCTGCGCCGCCTCGTCCCGCACCG
>CAZZZR010000042.1:0-14315 GCA_964658605.1 uncultured Caulobacter sp.
CGTTGGCGGGCAGGTACTTGTTGACCTGTTCGGCGATCGGGTCGACGGCGGGCACGGGGTCGGGCCGCCCGGCGTAGGCCCGGGCCACCGAGTTGATCCACCGCAGGGCCCCGATCCCGTCCATGATGGCGTGGTGGATATTGAACAGCAGCGAGTCCCCCCCGGGGCGATGGACGAGGAGGATGAGCATCGCGGGGGCTTCCGCGAGGTCGACCCGCCCGGGCGGCTCGTCAGCCGCTCGAGCTGCTGCTGCGTGCGCAGGAGCTGGCTGGCGAGACTGAAGACGTCGTCCGCAAGCTGCGCGCAGCGCTGCTTCAGGTAGGCGTTCTCGCGCCGCATCGCCTGGGCCTCTTCGTCGGTCATGCGCCGGCTTGGCGCGAGAACGTGCGTGGGCTCACCGCACCAGTGTTCCGCGCAAACCCAGAATGTTCGGAAGCCTCGCAGGTGAAGGCGCTCCGGTCGAGCGAGGATCAGAGAGCGTTCCGCGGGGTGCGGGAACAGGTCTGGAGAGGATTCGCATGGCGCGTGTCCCGGTCCCGCCAAGTCCACGCGAAAAGCGAAACTTTGGCCGACCCTTGGACTATGGGCGCTGGACGACGGAAAGCCTAGCGAAAGCCGGGACGCGGGGCGAGGACGGCAGCACGAAATAAATGAGGCGCCGCGTCCCGTCTTGAGGTAAGGTGTGGCATGTCAGACACGCCTCCCGCCAAGATCGCCTCGGTCCTGTTCACCTGCGAGGCCTCCGGCCGCGTCGTGCAGACCGGCCACCGCATGCGCCCGGCCGAGTTCGCCGCCGTCAACGGTCCGCGCTCGTTCCGCTGCGCCCAGTGCCAGCAGATCCACACCTGGACCAACGAGACGGCTTGGCTGGAGGGCGTCGGACCCGCCGCCATCGCGCAGCGCGCGCTGGACGCTCAGGCCGCCGCGGCCTGATCTCTGGGCGCGGGCTCAGCCCGCCTTCACCGCCGCCAGCACCTCGTCCACGTGGCCGGGGACCTTAACGCTGCGCCAGATGCGCTTGAGCCTACCGTCCGGGCCGATCAGGAAGGTTGAGCGGTCGGCGCCCATGTATTTGCGGCCGTACATGCTCTTCTCCTGCCAGGCGCCGTAGCGCTCCAGCACGGCATTGTCCTCGTCGGACGCCAGGATGAGCTTCAGGCCGTATTTGGCGATGAACTTGTCGTGGCTCTTGGCCGAGTCCTTGCTGAGCCCGATCACCACCGCGCCCGCCGCGGCGAAGGCGTCGGCCGCCTCGGTGAAGCCCTGCGCCTCCTTGGTGCAGCCTGTCGTGTCGTCCTTGGGGTAGACGTAGAGGACGACGGTCTTGCCGGCGTAGTCCGACAACTTCACCCGCCCGCCGCCGTCGCGGGGGAGGTCGAAGTCGGGGGCGGCGTCGCCGGCTTTGAGTTCGCTCATGGAAACCTCCTTAGACGGCCCTGACCAGCACGATTTTCTTCTTGCCCGCGCTGAGCTTCAACACGCCGTCGGCGTTCAGGTCGGCGAGCGTGATCGTCCGGGCCTGGGCGTCGGTCTCCGTCACGTCGTTCACCCGCAGGCCGCCGCCTTGCGCCAATCGCCGCGCTTCACCCCGCGAGCCTGCGAGGCCGGCCACGTCGCAGGCCAGCGCGGCCAGCGAGATGCCGTCTGCCAGCCTCGCCCGGCCGATCTCGACGGTGGGGAGGTCGGATGACAGCGCGCCCTGTTCGAACGCCGCCTTGGCCGCCCCCGCCGCCGCCTCGGCCGCCTCGGCGCCGTGCAGCATGGTGGTCGCCGCATCCGCGAGCGCCTTCTTGGCGTCGTTGATCTCCGCGCCTCGCAGCGCCTCCAGCCGCGCGACCTCGTCCAGCGGCATGTCGGTGAACAGGCGCAGGAAGCGGCCTACGTCCGCGTCCTCGGTGTTGCGCCAGAACTGCCAGTAGTCGTAACCGCTGCGCAGGTCGGCGTTCAGCCACACCGCGCCGTCGGCCGTCTTGCCCATCTTGGCGCCCGAGGCGGTTGTGATCAGGGGCGTGGTCAGTCCGAACGCCTCGCCCGCGTCCACCCGGCGCACGAGGTCGGCGCCCGAGACGATGTTGCCCCACTGGTCGGAGCCGCCGAGCTGCAGGCTGCAGCCGAACCGGCGGTACAGCTCCAGGAAGTCCACCGACTGCATCAGCATGTAGTTGAACTCGAGGAAGCTCATCGGCTCCTCGCGCTCCAGCCGCAGGCGCACGCTGTCGAACGCCAGCATGCGGTTGACGGTGAAGTGCGTGCCGTAGAGGCGCAGGAACTCGACGTAGCCGAAGGCCGACAGCCAGTCGTCGTTGTTGGCCATCACCGCGGCGTTCTCTCCCTCGAAGCGCAGGAAGGGGGCGAAGGCGCGCTGGATGCCGATGATGTTGGCGGCGATCTCGGCGTCGGTCAGCATCTTGCGGCTGGTGTCGCGCCCGGTGGGATCGCCGATCCGCGTGGTGCCGCCGCCCATCAGCGCGATGGCGCGATGCCCGGTCTGCTGCAGCCGGCGCAGCAGCATGATCTGCACGAGGCTTCCCACGTGGAGCGAGGAGGCGGTGGCGTCGAAGCCGATGTAGGCGGTGATCGGCCCGGCCGCGGCTTTCGCGTCCAGCCGCTCCAGGTCGGTGCACTGGTGGACGTAGCCGCGCTCCTGCAGCACGCGCACGAGGTCGGACTTGGGCTGGAACGAGGGCTGGCCGGTCATCGGCGCGGCTGTTAGCACGGTGAAACCGAGCCAGGGAGGCTAGCTGTGCTGAGGGCCGTAAAACTTGGGCGAGACCTCATCCTGGTGCTCGCCTGCTTCCTAATCCTGCCGTGGTTGGCGTTTGGGGGCGTTACGTTGTTTGGCATGGGCGTAGCTGCCTTCAGAGGCGAACTCGCTTCCGTCCCGCAGCACCCTACGATTTTCGCCTTAGGCCTCGGTGCGATAGCCGCGTGTGTCGTCGGCCCAATTTGTCTCTGGATGGCGTGGCGCGATCGGGGGCGGGGACTCATCGCAAGGCCGTGGCTGCTCGCAACGATTTCCTTGCTCACGATCCTGCCGCTGGGAATGGGCGTCATGATCGGCGGGAGCTGATGCGCATCCTCGGCTTCATGTCGGGCACCTCGCTTGACGCGATCGACATGGCGATTCTGGAGACGGACGGGGAGGAGATCGCGGCCTTCGGTCCCTCCGGCGAGGCGCCGCTGCCGGAGACCTTGCGGGGGCTGTGCGTGGAGGCGGCGCAGGCGGCGCGATCCTGGGCGCGGGGGAGCCCGGAGCCAAACATCTGGGCGGAGATCGATCGGGGCTTGGCCGACGCCCACTTTGAGGCGGCCGACGCCTTCCTGCGCGCGAACGGGCTGACTTGGTCGGATATCGACCTCGTCGGTTTCCACGGCTGGACGGTGCTGCACGAGCAGCCCACCCCCGACCGCATCGGCCGCACGCGACAGCTCGGCGACGGCGAGCGGCTGGCGCGGCGCGCAGGCGTGCCCGTGGTCTACGACCTGCGCAGCGCCGACGTGGCGGCGGGCGGGCATGGGGCGCCGCTCGCGCCCGTCTATCACGCCGCGCTGGCGGCCAAGGCCGGGCTGCCGCCGCCGACCGCCATTCTCAACATCGGCGGCGTCGCCAACCTGACGATGATCTCAGGCGATGGCGCGATCACCGCGCTCGACACCGGCCCCGGCAACGGCCTTCTCGACCTCTGGGCCGAGCGGCACGGGCGCGGGCGGTTCGACGCGGGCGGCGCGCTGGCGGCGGCGGGGCGGGTGGACGAGGGGCGGCTCGCGGCGATGACGGCGCACCCCTACTTCGCCAAGGGTCCGCCCAAGTCGCTGGACCGGCACGACTTCGACTTCTCCGGCGTCGAGGGCCTGTCGGCGGAGGATGGCGCGGCGACCCTGACCGCCTTCACGGCGCAGGCGGTGGCCGTGGCGCTCGACGCAGCGAAGCTCGCCCCAGCCGCGGTGATCGTCGTGGGCGGCGGCCGCAAAAACCCGACCCTGCTCGGCGAACTGGGCCTTCGCACGCGCCGTCCGATGATGACGGGCGAGGCGGTCGGCTGGCGCGGGGACGCGGTGGAGGCCGAACTCTTCGCCTACCTCGCCGCCCGCAGCGTGCGCAGCCTGCCGATCAGCTTCCCCGGCACGACCGGGGCGCCGGAGCCCATGACCGGCGGCCGGACGGCGAAGCCCTAATCGTCCGGCTCGCTTGACTCCGGTTCGCCGGGCCGCACCCTGCCGTCCGGGGACTTGGGGGCTCAGCGATGAAGGCTTGGATCGTCGGCGCGGCGGCGCTGCTGGCTGCCACCGGGGCGCGGGCCGCCCCGCGCGACCTCGCGCCCATCATCCTCCCGCCGCCCGCCACGCCGGGCAAGGCGGTGGAGCCGTTCGTGAAGGCGCCGGCGGGCCGCATCGCCCTTACGCACGTGCGGGTGATCGACGGCACGGGCGCGCCGGCCCAGGCGGACCGAACCGTCATCCTGGACGGCGCGAAGATCGTGGCGGTGCAGGCTGGTGCGGACCCGCTGCCTGCGGGCGTGACGGCGTTGGACTTCTCCGGCTCCACCGTGCTGCCGGGCATCGTGGGGATGCACGACCACCTGTTCCACATCGCCGTGCCCAACATGGACGCGGGCTCTGGCGGCGAGAACCTCGTGCTCGTGCCGCAGATGACGTTCAGCGCGCCGCGGCTCTACCTCGCCAACGGCGTGACCACGATGCGCACCACCGGCAGCGTCGAGCCCTACGCGGACCTGAACCTGAAGCACGCCATCGACGCCGGCGAGACGCCGGGTCCGCACATGGACGTGACCGGCCCCTACCTGGAGGGCGACACCAGCCAGTTCATCCAGATGCCGCGCCTGAAGGACGCCGACGACGCGCGGCGCACCGTCGCCTTCTGGGCCGACCACGGGGTGACCTCGTTCAAGGCCTACATGAACATCACCCGCCCCGAGCTGAAGGCGGCGATCGACGAGGCGCACCGGCGCGGGCTGAAGATCACCGGCCACCTGTGCTCGGTCACCTATCCGGAGGCCGCGGACCTGGGCATCGACGATCTGGAGCACGGCTTCTTCGTCAACACGCAGGACGATCCCGGCAAGGCGCCGGACGCCTGCTCGCCGGGGATGGGCGATCCCACCCTGGCCGGGATGGATCCGGAGGGCCCGGCCGCCGCGGCGTTGATCCGGCATCTGGTCGAGCGGCATGTGGCGGTGACCTCGACCCTGCCGGCGTTCGAGGACGACTTCCCCGCGCGCTCGAAGCTGTTCGCAGGCTCGATGGCGGCGATGAGTCCACAGGCGCGGGAGAGCTACCTCTACGTCCGCGCGCGTCTCTTGAGCCGGTCGCCGAAGAGCCGGGCGCAGGTGGACGCGATCTGGCGACACGAGCTGGCCATGGAGCGCAAGTTCGCGGCCGCGGGCGGCCTGCTTTTAGCGGGGCCCGATCCCACGGCGAGCGGCGGGATCGTGCCGGGTTTCGGCGACCTGCGCGGCATCGAGCTCCTGGTGGATGCGGGCTTCACCCCGGTGGAGGCGGTGAGGATCGCCACCCTGAACGGCGCAACCTACCTGGGCCTGGAAGGCCGAATCGGCTCCGTCACGCCCGGCAAGGACGCGGACCTCCTGGTGGTGAAGGGGGATCCGTCCAGCAAGGTGACAGACATCGAGGCGGTGCAGCTCGTGTTCAAGGACGGCGTCGCCTACGACCCGGCCGCCCTGCTGGCTTCGGTGAAGGGACGCTACGGGGAGTACTGACTTCCGCCCCTCAGCTCGTCAGCCCGTTCATCCGGGCGTCGACGTAATGGCTGACCTGGTGTTCGACCACGTCCAGCTTGTCCATCCAGAAGTGGTTGGCCCCCTCGGTCAGCTCGTAGGCGATGGAGATGCCTTTCTGCGTGCGCAGCTTGGCGACCATGCGGTCCACGTCGGCGTGGGGCACGTGGGTGTCGTCCTTGCCGTGCATGATCAGGCCGGAGGCGGGGCAGGGGGCCAGGAAGCTGTAGTCGTAGATGTTGGCCGGCGGGCTGATGGTGATGAAGCCGTCCGTCTCGGGGCGGCGCATCAGGAGCTGCATGCCGATGTAGCTGCCGAACTGGTAGCCCGCGACCCAGCACTGGCTGGCGGTCGGGTTGGTGGTCTGCAGCCAGTCCAGCGCGGTGGCCGCGTCGCTCAGCTCGCCGATGCCCGAATCGAACTCGCCCTGGCTCTTGCCCACCCCGCGCGAGTTGTAGCGCAGCGTCGCGAAGCCGCGCTTCATGAAGACCCGGTAGAGCTGCACGGTCACCGCGTTGTTCATATGCCCGCCGGTCTTGGGGTGCGGGTGCAGGATCAGCGCGATCGGCGCGTTGTCGGTCTTGCCGGGGGAGTACTGGGCTTCGAGGCGGCCGGAGGCGCCGGGCAGGATCAGTTCGGGCAACGCGAACCCCTTGTTGCGACAGGCTCTCGACTTACGCGGACGAGGCCGGAATTGTTGACCGCGCCGCTCGGTCTTCCTATCTCAGCGGCCGTGAGGGCGGCGCTGTAACACAGGCAGGCCCCCCTCCGCCTCATTTTCGAGAAGGGCGCGCGCGAGCCTCCCATGCATCTCAGCACGAAGGGACGATACGCCGTGATGGCGATGGTCGACCTCGCGCGCCAGCATGCGAGGGGAGGGGGGGCGGCCGACCGCAGCGTCTGCCTGGCCGAGATCGCCGAGCGCCAGGAGATCAGCCTCGCCTATCTGGAGCAGATCTTCGCCCGCCTGCGCCGCAAGGGGCTGGTGACGAGCGCGCGGGGGCCCGGCGGCGGCTATCGCCTGGCGCTCGCCGCGGCCGACACCTCGATCTCCGCCATCGTCGCGGCGGTGGACGAACCGCTGGCGGTGACGCGTTGCAAGACGGCCGCGGGATGCCTGACGCGCGGCGAGCGCTGCGTCACCCACGACCTGTGGGATGCGCTCGGCCGCCAGATCGAACGCTTCCTCGCCGGCGTGTCGCTGGAGGACGTGGCGCAGGGGCGGCTCTTGGCCAAGCTGGAGGCGGCGGCGTGAGCGGGCGCGTCTACCTCGACCACGCCTCGACCTCGCCGGTCAGGCCTGAGGCGAAGGCGGCGGTTCTGGCGGCGCTGGAGATTGGCGGCAACGCCTCATCCGTCCACGCCGCCGGGCGCGCCGCGCGCGACCTGATCGAGCGGGCGCGGGCCGACGTCGTCGCGTTCGCAGGCGCCAATCCCGAGCGGCTGGTCTTCACCTCTGGTGGCGTGGAGGCCGACAACCTCGCCGTCACCAGCGCGGTCGCCGCGGGTTCGCGGCGGCTGGTCGTCTCCGCCACCGAGCACGTCGCCGTCTCCGCCGCCGCCAAGGCCACGGGCCTGCCGGTCGAGCGCTGGCCGGTGGATGCGCAGGGCATCGCCGACCTGGGCTGGCTGGCGGAGCGGCTGGAGCGGTGGGATGCGGCGGACGGTGCGCCGTTCGTGGCGCTGATGCTCGCCAACAACGAGACGGGCGTGATCCAGCCGGCGGCGCAGGTCGCCGCTCTCGTGCGCGAGCACGGAGGCTGGCTGCACGTCGACGCCGTGGCCGCCGCGGGCAAGCTGCCGCTCGACATGGAGGCGCTGGGCGCCGACAGCCTGGCGCTCTCCGCACACAAGCTGGGCGGGCCGCAGGGCTCGGGCGCGCTGGCGTGGTCGGAGCGTGTGACGCTCACCCGCGCCATGCACGGCGGCCCGCACGAGCGCGGCTGGCGTTCGGGCACCGAGAACCTCCCCGGCATCGCGGGCTTCGCGGCTGCGGCGCAGGCCGCGGCCCGCGACCTGCCGCACATGGCGGCGCAGGCGGCTTGGCGCGACGCCGCGGGCGACCGGCTGAAGGCCTACGGCGTCCGCGTGGCGGGGGAGGGGGCGGCACGCACGGCGGCCACGCTTTCGCTCGCCGCGCCCGACTTCGCGTCCGCGCTGCAGGTGATGGCGCTGGACATGGCGGGCGTCATGGTCAGCGCGGGCTCGGCGTGCGGCTCGGGCAAGGTCATGGCATCCGGCGTGCTGGAGGCGATGGGCTTCGGCGCGCTGGCCACCGGGGCGCTGCGGGCGTCCGGCGGTTGGAACACGGCGGAAGACGACTGGGCGCGGTTCGCCGACGCCTGGATCGAGGCTCACGACCGGCGCGCGCGGCGCGCCGCAGCGGCTTGAGGGTTTAGGGTATGGCGGCGGTTCGCGAGACGGTGGCGACGGTGGAGGCGCTGGAGGCCTATGCCTACGGCTTCTCCACGGACGTGGAGCAGGACTTCGCGCCCAAGGGCCTGAACGCCGACACCGTGCGCTTCATCTCCGCCAAGAAAGGCGAGCCGGAGTGGATGCTCGCATGGCGGCTGGAAGCGTTTGAACGCTGGCAGGCGATGGAGGAGCCGAACTGGGCCAAGCTCGGCTACCCGAAGATCGACTACCAGGACCTGTACTACTACGCCGCCCCCAAGGACCGCCCCCAGCTCGACAGCCTGGACGACGTCGACCCTGAAATCCTCGCGACCTACAAGAAGCTGGGCATCCCGCTGCGCGAGCAGGAGGTGCTGGCGGGCGTGAAGGGCTCGCCCCGCGTGGCGGTGGACGCGGTGTTCGATTCGGTGTCGGTGGCGACCACCTTCAAGGCGGAGCTGAACAAGGTCGGCGTGCTGTTCATGCCGATCAGCGAGGCGCTGAAAGAGCATCCCGAGCTGGTGCGCAAGTACCTGGGCTCGGTGGTGCCGGTCAGCGACAACTACTTCGCCTGCCTGAACAGCGCGGTGTTCAGCGACGGCTCCTTCGTCTATATCCCGCCCGGCGTGCGCTGCCCGATGGAGCTGTCGACCTACTTCCGTATCAACGCCCAGAACACCGGGCAGTTCGAGCGCACCCTGATCATCGCCGACAAGGGCAGCTACTGCAGCTACCTGGAGGGCTGCACCGCGCCGCAGCGCGACGAGAACCAGCTGCACGCCGCCGTGGTCGAGCTCGTCGCGCTGGACGACGCGGAGATCAAGTATTCGACGGTGCAAAACTGGTACCCCGGCGACGCGGAGGGCAAGGGCGGCATCTACAACTTCGTGACCAAGCGCGCCGACTGTCGCGGCGACCGCTCCAAGGTGAGCTGGACGCAGGTGGAGACCGGCTCGGCGATCACCTGGAAGTATCCCTCCTGCGTGCTGAAGGGGGAGGGGAGCTCGGGCGAGTTCTACTCCATCGCCGTCACCAACGGCCGCCAGCAGGCCGACACCGGCACCAAGATGATCCACCTGGGCGCCAACACGAAGTCGCGCATCGTCTCCAAGGGCATCTCGGCCGGCCGCTCCTCGAACACCTACCGCGGCCTCGTCTCCGCCCACCAGCGCGCCCGCAACGCGCGCAACTTCACCCAGTGCGACAGTTTGCTGATCGGCAAGCAGTGCGCCGCCCACACCGTGCCCTACGTCGAGGCCAAGACGGGCACCGCCAAGTTCGAGCACGAAGCCACCACGACGCGCCTGTCGGACGAACAGCTCTTCTACTGCCAGCAACGTGGCCTGAACGCCGAGGAGGCGGTGGCCCTGCTCGTCAACGGCTTCGTGCGCGACGTCCTCCAGGAGCTCCCGATGGAGTTCGCCGTCGAGGCGCAGAAGCTGGTGGCGGTGAGTTTGGAAGGGAGCGTGGGGTGAGCGCGACCAAAAGTCCGGACGGCGTGTCCGAGCCGGAGACGGCGTTCGAGGCTGCGCCGGTGGAGGCGCGTCAACCCGAGCCGATCTGGACTCCAGACGCTATCGCGGCGGTCGAGCGAGCCGAGGCGGAGTTGGCCAGCGGTGGCGGAATCCCTCACGCCGAGGTGCTGCGCCGGACCCGCGAGATGCTGGGGCGGTGAGGGATGTCGTCTGGTCGTCGGAGGCATGGACAATCTATCAAAGCCATCTTGAACGGGTGCGCGCCGAGGCCGGACTTGATGCCGCCGTCCGTAGCCGGGACCGGGTCGAGGAGGCTGTCGCGGGGCTCGCACGACGTCCGCTCACCGGCCGCCCATCGCAGCGATGGCCTGATCGTCGTGAGAAAAGCTTGCTGAACGACCACAAGATCATCCTCTACAGCCACGACGAAACGACCCTACGGATCGTCTACTTTGCAGACAGCCGCCAAGACCTAGACGCCATTCAGGTTCCAACCGAGTGACCATGCTCTCCATCGACAACCTCCACGTCGCCATCGGCGAGACCGAGATCATTCGCGGCCTGTCGTTGCAGGTGCCGTCCGGCGAAGTGCATGCCGTGATGGGGCCGAACGGGGCGGGGAAGTCGACCCTCAGCTACACGCTGGCGGGGCGGGGCGGGTACGACGTCACCCAAGGCTCCGTCACGCTCGACGGGGAGGACCTGCTGGCGCTCGACGCCTCCGAGCGGGCGGCCAAGGGGGTGTTCCTGTCGTTCCAGTATCCGCTGGAGATCCCCGGCGTGCCCGCGCTTACCTTCCTGCGCACGGCGGTGAACGCGCAGCGCAAGACGCGGGGCGAGCCCGAGATGACCGCACCGGAGTTCCTCAAGAAGGCCCGCGCCGCCTCAGCCGGGCTGAAGATGGACTTCGAAATGCTCAAGCGCGGGCTGAACGTCGGCTTCTCGGGCGGTGAGAAGAAGCGGATGGAGATCCTGCAGATGGCCATGCTGGAGCCCCGGTTCGTCATCCTCGACGAGACCGACTCCGGGCTCGACATCGACGCCCTGCGCATCGTGGCGGAGGGGGTGAACGCCATGCGCGCGCCGGACCGCTCCACGCTGGTCATCACCCATTATCAGCGCCTCTTGGACTATATCCGCCCCGACCGCGTGCACGTGCTCAGCAAGGGCCGGATCGTCGCCTCCGGCGGCCCCGAACTGGCGCACGAGCTGGAGCGCGAAGGCTACGACAAGTACGCGAGGGCCGCATGAGCGTGGTCCCGCTGCGGCGGCCCGAACCCACCGGCGAGATCGGCGCGGCCATCAGCGGCGTCGAAGCGGAGGCCGCGCACCCCACGCGCGCCCACCTGGCCCAGGCGATCCGCTCCGGCGACGTCTCGATGCTCCCCACGCGGCGCGACGAGGCGTGGAAGTATACCGACCTGCGCGCCGCCGTGCGCGCACTGCCCCGCTCCGGCGTGGCGCGCGATTACACCTCGACCGTCGGACCCTTCGCGAGCGTGGAGGACGATGGCGAGACCGTGATCCTCGACGGCCGTCGGCTGGACGACGCGGACGCGCCGATCCGCATCGAAGGCGAGGCGGTGCATGTGCTGCGGGTGGTGAACGGTGCCGGCTCGCACGCGGCGGAGGTCGCCATCCAGGTGGCCGAGGGCGGCGTGCTGACGCTGATCGAGAGCTACGAGACGCAGGGCGGCGGCGTGGCCGCGCTGGACCTCGCCATCACGCTCGCCGCCGGCGCCCGCTGCGAGCGGATCGTGTTGCTGGACGACGCGGCGGACGCGGTGGACGTCTCCACCGCCGACGTGACCCTGGCTCCCGGTGCCCACTTCGCCCAGACGGTGGTGCTGACCGGCGCCAAGCTGCAGCGGCACGAGACGCGCTGTCCGCACCCCGGCGGCGGCTCGACCGTGCGCATGGACGCCGTCCTGCTGCTCGACGGTTCGCGCCATGCGGACGCGACAACGGTGGTCGAGCACACGGGCCTGGGCGGCCAGACCACCCAGGTCGCGAAGACGGTCGCGGCCGGGCGGTCGCGGGCCGTGTTCCAGGGGCGCATCGTGGTGGCCGAGGGCGCTGACGGCACGGACGCCCGCATGCGCCACGACGCCCTGATCCTCGGCGAAGGCGCCGAGGTCGACGCCAAGCCGGAGCTCGAGATCTACGCCGACGATGTGCAGTGCGCGCACGGGAACACGATCGGCGCATTGGACGAGGACCTCCTGTTCTACATCCGCTCCCGCGGCGTGCCGGCCGCCGACGCGAAGGTGCTCCTCACCCAGGCCTTCGTCGGCGAGGTGGTGGAGCGCATCCAGCACGAAGGCGCCCGCGGGGTGGTGGCCGCCTTCGTCGCCAAGCGGCTGGCGGAGTTGCAGGCATGAATGCGCCCTTCAAGCCCCCGGTCGCGACCGGCTTCGACGTCGAGGCCGCGCGGGCGCAGTTCCCGATCCTGTCGCGTCAGGTGAACGGACGACCGCTGGTCTATCTCGACAGCGCCGCCTCCGCCCAGAAGCCGCTGGCGGTGATCGAGGCCATGGTCGGCGCGATGGAGGGCTCCTACGCCAACGTCCATCGCGGCCTCCACACCCTGGCCAACGAGGCGACCGACGCGTTCGAACAGGCGCGCCGAAGCGTCGCGACCTTCCTCAACGCCGCCTCGCCCGACGAGATCGTCTTCACCAAGGGCACGACCGACGGCATCAACCTGGTCGCCGCGAGCCTCGGTCTCGACTTCCAGGCCGGCGACGAGATCGTGGTCAGCGAGCTGGAGCACCACGCCAACCTCGTGCCCTGGCACTTCCTGCGGGAGCGGAAGGGCTGCGTCCTGAAATTCGTCCCCGTGCGCGACGACGGCTCGCTGGACCTGGACGCCTACCGCGCCCTGCTCTGTCCGCGCACGAAGATGGTCGCCCTGACCCACATGTCGAACGTCACCGGCTGGCGCTCGCCGGGGCGGGAGATCGTGGACGCCGCGCACGCGGTCGGCGCCCCGGTGCTGCTCGACGGCAGCCAGGCGGCGGTGCACGGCGTGGTGGACGTGCAGGCGCTGGACGTCGACTTCTACGTCGTCACCGGCCACAAGCTCTACGGCCCAACCGGCATCGGCGCGCTTTACGGCAAGGCCGAGCGGCTGGCCGCCATGGCCCCCTACCAGGGCGGCGGCGAGATGATCGGCACGGTGACCCAGGAGGCGATCACCTATGCGGACCCGCCCCACCGCTTCGAGGCCGGCACCCCCGCGATCGTCGAGGCGATCGGACTGGGCGCCGCCTGCGACTGGCTGATGGCTATGGATCGCGGCGCGATCGCGGCGCACGAGCAGGCGCTCTACGACCGCGCCCGCGACGCGCTGCGCGGCCACAACTGGTTCCGCGAGATTGGCGACACGCCGGGCAAGGGCGCGATCCTCACCTTCACGGTCGAGAGCGCCCACGCCCACGACGTGGCGCAGATGCTCGACCGCTACGGCATCGCGGTGCGGGCGGGCACACACTGCGCAGAGCCCCTGATGAAGCGATACGGCGTCACGGCCTCGGCCCGCGCCTCCTTCGCCCTATATAACACCCTGGAGGAGGCCGACGCCTTCGCCGAGGCCCTGGTCCGCGTGCGGGAGATCTTCAGCTGATGGACGACGCTTCCGCCCTTTCCGCAGCCCGCGCCGCGCCTCCCCTGGGCATGGCTGAAGACGAGGCGATCGCCGCCGCCGTCGCGCCCGAGGGGTCCGGCGCCTCGCCTGACGCTGTCGCGCAGTCTGCGCCTCACATCGATCCCGCCACCGGAGACCTCGTGGTCGACGACGGCCGCTCCGCCTCGGCGATCCCGCAGGAGGAGCTGGACCGGCTGACCGAGGAGATGATCGCGGCGCTGAAGACGGTCTACGACCCCGAGATCCCCGTCGACATCTACGAGCTCGGGCTGATCTACAAGGTCGACATCTCCGACGACCGCGACGTGCTGGTCGACATGACGCTCACCGCCCCCGGCTGCCCGGTGGCCGGCGACATGCCCGGCTGGGTACAGACCGCGATCATGGGGGTGGAGGGCGTGAAGTCCTGCCACGTGGACCTGACGTTCGACCCGCCTTGGGATCCGTCGAAGATGAGCGACGAGGCCAAGCTCCAGCTGAACATGTTCTAAGGAGGCCTTCCCATGGAAGCCGCCGTCACCCTGCGTCCCCGCCGCCCCCGCCCGCCGGTGGTCACCCTCACCGAGGCGGCCGCCTCGCGTGTGAAGGAGATCATGGCGCGGGCCGAGACGCCCTACGCCGGCCTGCGCGTGGGAGTGAAGAACGGCGGCTGCGCGGGACAGGAGTACGTGATGGAGTACGCCGACGCGGCCGGCCCGCTCGACGAGGTGGTCGAGGACAAGGGCGTGAAGATCCTGATCGAGCCGAAGGCGGTGCTATTCCTGATCGGCTCGGAGATCGACTTCGAGACGACGCGGCTGGCGTCGAAGTTCGTGTTCCGCAATCCGAATGAGACCGACGCCTGCGGCTGCGGGGAGAGCGTGACGATCGTGCCTGCGAACGCCCCGCCGGAGGACTGAGGGGAGGAGGGGCTCCGCCGCGGCGGAGCGCCGCCCCTCTTTCCTTCCTTCTTCCCTTCTCTCTTCTTGCTTGCCCCATAGCCCAGTTTCCGACGCGCCGCAGGCAAGTCGAAAATCTTAGGGACGCCCTGCGTCCCGACGCCAC
>CAZZZR010000043.1:0-13015 GCA_964658605.1 uncultured Caulobacter sp.
CGTCCTTGACACGCTCGCTCCCGAGCGCACCCTCGCCTTCAAGAGGTTAAGGGCGGAAGCGTCCGCGACTCTTGCTTTCTGGACCTGCAGGTTTGCGCCTTGGCCGACGCCGGTCACGCCCTCTTCGACACCCCGCTCGGCCCCTGCGGCATCGCCTGGGCGGACGACCGGGTCACCCACGTGCAGCTGCCCGAGGCCACGCGCGAGGCGACCGCAGCGCGCCTCGCCCGCCGCTCCGGCACGCCGGAGGGCGATCCGCCGCCGCCGGTCGCAGCGGTCATCGCCGACATCGGCGCCATGCTCGTTGGCGAGGCTCGCACGCCGGACGCTTGGCCGCTGGACCTGTCCGCCGCGCCCGAGCTCGGCCGGCGCATCTACGCCCTGCTGCTCGCCGTGCCCTACGGCGAGACCACCACCTACGGCGCGCTGGCGCGCGACCTGGGCGACGTGGCGCTGTCGCAGGCGGTGGGGCGGGCGATGGCGACCAACCCCATCCCGATCCTGGTGCCCTGCCACCGGGTGCTGGGCGAGGGGGGCAAGGCGGGCGGTTTCTCCGGGGGCGAGGGCGCGGCCACCAAGATCGCCATGCTGAACATCGAGCGCGCCGCCCGCCCCTCCGACGGCGGCCTGTTCGGCGCCCTGCCCCTGGCGCTGCGCCCCGGCTGACCGGGACGAACCGGGACAATCGGGGGCCGATCGGGCGGACAAGGCGGGACAGGGTTGTCCCCCCTCACGAATTTTCAGCCGCCGTCGCGGGCCACGGCGAAGCCGGCGAAGTCCTGGTTCACCGGCATGATCTCCAGCCGGTTGACGTTCAGGTGCGGGGGGAGGGTGGCGATCCAGAAGATCGTGTCGGCGATGTCGTCCGCGGTCATCGGGTTCACACCCTTGTAGAGCGCGTCCGACGCCGCCTGGTCGCCCTTGGTGCGCACGACCGTGAACTCGGTCTCCGCCATGCCCGGCTCGATCGAGGTGACGCGCACGCCCGTGCCGTGCAGGTCGGCCCGCAGCGCGAGGCTGAACTGGGTCACGAAGGCCTTGGAGCCCGCGTAGACGTTCCCGAACTTGTAGGGGTAGCTGCCCGCCACCGAACTCAGGTTCACGATCGCGCCGCGGCGTTCGATCAGCGTCGGCAGCACCTTGCGGGTGACGGCGACCAGCGCCTCGACGTTGGTCGAGATCATGGTCTTCCAGTCGGCGAGGTCCGCCTCCTGCGCGGGCTTCAGGCCCTGGGCGAGGCCGGCGTTGTTGACCAGGAGGTCGAGGCCGCGGAACGGCCCCGGCAGGTCCGCCAGCATCGCGTCGAACGCGGCCTCGTCTCGGATGTCGAAGGCGGCGGTGTGGAGCGTGTCGCCGAGTTCCGCCTTCAGCGCCTCCAGCCGGTCGGCCCGGCGACCCGTTCCGACCACACGCCAGCCCGCGCCGACCAGGCGCCGGGCGAGGGCGGCGCCGAAGCCGGAGGTGACGCCGGTGACGAGGGCGGTCTTGCTGTCGCTCACGGGTGCGTCCTGATGGTGATGGAGCCGGAAGGGCCGGTCGCTTGCGGCGGCGAGGAGGCAGGCTCGGGCGGAGCGCTCGCCAGGTCCACTGCGATGCGATCGGCGAGCTGGCCGAGCAGGGCGCTGATCGCGGCGGGCTGATCGGCCGCGGCCGTCGTCAGCCGCGCCTGCCGTTGGCGCAGAGGCCCGCCCCGCGTGCCGGGAAGCAGGCTCCAGCTCGCCTCCAGGGCCGTCTCGTCGGGGCCCGGCGTCAGCGCCAGCATGTCGACCACGATCCCGCGGGCGCCCGGCGGCTTCGGCGAGTCGGGGAAGACCACCGCGCCCTGCGGCAACCGGGCCGCCAAGTCCTGCGTCAGCACGCGGCGCGCCATCTCGCCCAGCGGCGCGGCCCAGTGGGCGAGGTCGCGCACCTTCACCGCGTTGGGTCCGTCGGGCTCCACCAGCTCCAGCCGGTCGAGGGCGGGCGGCACGTGCACCGCGTCGATGCGCACCGGCGGCCCGGCGTAGGCGCCGGCGTAGGCGGGCGCGGGACCTCCGACGGCCGGGTCGAGCGTGTAGAACTGCGTCTTGGCGCCGCCGCACCCGCAGAGGGCGAGCCCCGAGGCGGCGAGCGCCAGGATCGTGGCCGAGCGCATCACTTGGCTCCTGTCTTGCCGCGGATCAGCGCCTCGGGATGGCGGCCCAGGTAATCGGCCAGCGAGCGGATCGTGCGCGAGGTGTCGGTCAGCTCGCGGATCGCCGCGGGCAGGCTGGCGTCCTGCCCTGAGCCGTCGCCCGAGAGCACCGCGTTGGCGGAGGCGGCGGTGGCGGACGCCTGGTCGGCGGCGGTGTTCAGCTTGTCGACGAGGGGGCCGACCTTGGGCTTGACCTCCTTCACCATGGCGTCGACCTGGGCGAGGGTGGAGTTCAGGTGGTCGATCGACTCGGTCACCTTGGGCGAGCCGGTGATCGCCTGCAGGTTGGCGGTGATCCGCTTCACGTCCTGGCCGATCTGGGTGATCGGGATCTGCTGCACCTGGCTCAGGATGTCGTCCACCTTGCTGGTGAGCGCGGCGAGGTCGCCGGAGCTGGCGGCGGGGATCAGGGGGTAGGTCTGGCCGGGGACGAGCCCCTTGGCCAGGCTCCGGTCGGGCGCGAGCGCGAGGTCGACGACGCGAGCGCCGACGATGGGCGGGTTCTGCCCCAGGCGCGCGCGATAGCCCATGTGGATCAGGCGGCCGATAGCCGCGTCGGTCTTGGGCCGCCAGTCCCCGCCCTTGGGCTTGCTCCCGTCCACCAGCCCCAGCCGCTCCGGCTCAATGGCGAGGGTGACAGGGGTGAGCAGGATGCCCCGCTCGGCGTCGAACTTCATGGAGCGGGCGCTGACCACCCCGATCTGGAAGCCGCGCAGGCGCACCGGCGAGCCTACGTCCAGGTCGCCCACCGGATCGGTGAACAGCACGTCGTAGTAGACCTGGTCGCCCTTGGGCGCGGACTGGGCGTGGCCCTTGTCGAGGTAGAGCTGGAACACGTCGCCGGGCCGACTGTGCGGCTGGGCCATGACGTCGGCGGTGGTGTCGAACTCCACCCCGCCGGCGATCGCCGCGTTGGCGGGCGCGATCTGGGTCGAGATGCCGGCGCTCGACAGCGAGAACTGCACCGCGCTCGCCTGGTAGAACAACGTCCCCGGCCGCACGAAGCGGTCGTAGGGGCTCAGCACGAAGATCGTCATGCGGAAGCGCTGCGGGTCGACGAGGTCCAGGTCGGTGACCTTCCCAACCTCCAGCCCGTGGTAGAAGACCGAAGCCCCCGGGCGGATGTTGCCCACCGTGTCGGTGTTGAGCGTGAAGCTGGAACCGGCGGCGTCGGGCAGCACCACGGGCGGCTTCTGCAGGCCGACGAAGCGCCGCGCGGGCGGCCCTTCGCCCGGCGCCATGCCGATGCTGATCCCCGCCACCGCCGCCTTCAGCGAGCTGAGGTCGAGCCCGCCCGCCGCGCCGATCAGCCAGAAGCGGGCGGTCTTGCGCAGCAGCGGCTTGGTGGAGGGATCGAGCCGCAGCGTCATGTCGACGTGTTTGCGGTCGCGCGCCAGGGCCACCTTGGTGACGCGCCCGACCGTCAGGCCCTTGTAGACGACCTGGGTGTCGCCCGGCTTGGCGGCGGCGGCCTCGTCGAAGGTGACGACCACGTCCACACCGTGGTTCGTGATCGCGCCGAAGCCGAGGTAGAGCACGACCAGAAGCGCGGCGATCGGCACGGCCCACACCACGCCCGGCCAACGACCGCGCGTCTCCCTCGCCTGCGTGCGGCGGGCGGGGAACGGCGGGGCGCTGTCCCGGTCATGGCCAGTTTCGGGGGCGGTCTCGTCGGTCACGCGGCGCTCCGCGCAAGGATCGCACCGCGCCCGGCGGCGGGGCGGGGGGCCGCGGCGTCCCACATCAGGCGGGGGTCGAAGGCGCGGGCGGCGATCATCGTCAAGACCACGACTCCGGTGAAGAAGGGGGCGGCGGGCTCGGCGCGCCCGTAGATCAGGCTGTTGTACTGCATCACCGGCACGAAGCAGGCGATGACGAACGGGTCCACCATCGACCAGCGCCCGATCTCCTCAACCATCCGGTAGGCCTTGGTCTTCAGCCGCAACCGGTCTGGCGAGCGCCGCAGCACCGACGACAGGCACCAGCCGAGCCCCGCCAGCTTCAGGAACGGGATGGCGAAGCTGGCGGTGAAGACCAGCAGCGCCAAACCGAGCAAGCCCGCCTGCGCCAGGTCCTTCACCCCCTCCAGCACGTTGTACTTGGTCGGCGTCAGGCCGATCGGCAGGGTGGCGATCGCGTAGACGTTGGCCGGGATGTAGAGAAGCACGCCCGCTCCGGTCAGCGCCAGGGCGCGCACCACCGACTCGGGCTCGCGCGCCTCCAGCTTCAGGCCGCAGCGGCCGCAGGGCTGGCCTTCCCGCGCGGCGGGCTCCAGCCGGTTGCAGGCGAGGCAGGAGACGCGGGCGCCCGCCTCCCCGGTCGCGTCGTCGCCGATCAGCCGCCAGACGGCCGCCTTGTCCAGCGTGGCGCGGGTCAGGAGGGTCAGCACCCCGGCGGCGATGAAGCACTGCGCGCCGACGCCCACGTCCACGTCGATGGTCGCGCGCAGCCGCTCGTAGCAGACCAGGAGGCCGAGCAGGAACACGTCGAGCATCGCCCACTGCTGCAGCCCGTTCGCCCAGCGGAACGCCGGACCCTGCCAGCGAGCCCGCCGCCCGAGCTTGAGGCTGCCGAGCACGGCGGTGAGGAGGCCGAAGCGCGCGAAGGGCAGCACCACCACGAACAGCGCGATCACCACGCCCAGCGCCGCCCAGCCGTCGCTCCACATGGCGGCCGCGCTCGAGATCAGCCGGCTGTGCCGCGAGACGCCGAATACCGAGGTGGTCAGGAACGGGAGCAGGTTGGCGGGGAACAGCAGCAGGAGAGTCGCGGCCGAGCAGGCCAGGGCGGCGTCCAGGCTGCGGCCGGTGGTGCGTTCCAGCTCCGAGCCGCAGACCGCGCAGGAGATCACGCGCGCGCCGGCCACGGCGGCGGGCGTCGCCTGGAGCGCGCCGCAGTCGGGGCAGCCGATCTCGCTCACCGCGTGCGTCCGCTCAACCCTTGGCGCCTCCGTCCCGCAGCAAAGCTTCGCGGCTTGCGAAGGTTCCACCCTTGCGGCCATGACGGGCGGCCGTGCCGATCCTCATCCCCATCGCCGACGCCGCCGATCCCAGGCTGGAACCGTTCCGCGACATCAGGGAGCGCGACCTCGTCGGGCGGCGCGGACTGTTCGTGGCCGAAGGCGAGGTGGTGGTGCGCACGCTCCTCTCCCCGGCCAGCCGCCACGCCGCGGAGGCGCTGCTGCTGGCGCCCGGCAAGGCGCAGAAGCTGGCCGACGCGCTGGAGCGCGCGCCCGGCGACCTGCCCGTCTACGAGGCGTCGGACGCGGTGCTGGCGGCCGTCGCCGGCTTCGACCTCCACCGCGGCGTGCTGGCGATCGGCCGCCGCGCGCCCGACCCCGACCTCGCCCCCCTGCTGGCGGCCGCGGGAGAACCGGCGATCGTGGTGGGGGCGTTCGGGCTGTCGAACCACGACAACCTGGGCGGCCTGTTCCGCAACGCCGCCGCCTTCGGCGCCGCGGCCGTGCTGCTCGACCCCACGAGCTGCGATCCGCTCTATCGCAAGGCGATCCGCGTCTCGACGGGCGCCGCCCTGCGGCTGCCGTTCGTACGTTGCGCCTCCGCGGGAGCGGCGCTCGACACGCTGGAGGCGGCGGGCTTCACGGCGCTGGCGCTGACGCCCGGCGGCGGGACGCGGCTGCGCGACCTCGAGCCCGCCCCGCGCACGGCGGCGCTGTTCGGGGCGGAGGGGGCGGGGCTCGCGCCGCAGGTGCTGGCCCGCTGCCGCACCATCGCGATCCCGATGCCCGCGGGCTTCGACTCCCTGAACGTCGCGACCACCAGCGGGATCGTGCTGCACCACCTGCGGGAGGGTCCGAACCCCAGGCGCGCCTAAGCCTAGGTCGGCCAAGTCTCCCGGCTCATCGCCAGCACCTCGCCGGCGAGATACAGCGAGCCCGCGATCACCACGTGCGGCGCTACGCCCTCGCCCTCCAGCGCCGCCGCGAGCCCGGCTGTGACGTCGGGCGCGCTGCGAGCGAGGAGGCCGTGGCCGGAGGCGGTCTGCGCCAGGGCTTCGGGCGAGGCCGCCGCCTCGGCCTCGAAGCCCACGGAGACCACCGAGACGCCCGAGCCCGCAAGCGCCGCCATCATCCCGCCCACGTCCTTGCGCGCCAGGACTCCCATGACCAGCGTCACGGGCCGGCCGTCGCGGACGGTCAGGGAGCGGGCGAACTCGCCCAAGGCGCGTGCGGCGTGGGGGTTGTGGCCGCCGTCGAGCCACAGGTCGGCCCCCCGCGCCGCCGCCCGCTCGGCCAGCGGCCCCGCCGTCAGCCGCTGCAGGCGCGCGGGCCAGACGGCGGAGGCGACGCCGTGCGCGAAGGCCGCCTCGTCGATCCTCGGGTCGCCCCAGGCCCGCAGCGCGGCGACCGCAAGCCCCGCGTTGGCGACCTGGTGCGCGCCGGGGAGCGAGGGCGCGGGCAGGTCCAGCAGGCCGTCGCCCCACGACACGGCGAGGCGCCCGCGCTCGCTCCAGGCGTCCCAGTCGCGTCCCGCCAGCAGCAGGGGCGCGCCGACCTTGTCCGCCTCCGCCTCGATCTCCCGAAGCGCGACCTCCGGCTGGTGGGCGACCACCAGCGGCCGGCCGGGCTTGGCGATGCCCGCCTTTTCGCGCGCGATGCCGGAAAGCTCCGTCCCCAGGAACTCGGCATGGTCGTAGTCTACGGGTGCGATGACGTTGACCGCTCCCTCGACCACATTGGTGGCGTCGAACCGCCCGCCCAGCCCGACCTCGACCACCGCGAGGTCGGCGGGCGTCTCGGCGAAGGCCAGCAGTGCGGCGGCGGCGGTGATCTCGAAGAAGGTGATGGGCCGGCCGGCGTTGGCCGCCTCCACCCGCGCCAGCACGTCCGCCAGCGCCTCGTCCGAGATCAGCGCCCCGGCCAGCCGGATGCGCTCGGCGAAGCGGACGAGGTGGGGGGAGGTGAAGACGTGTGTGCGCAGTCCCGCCGCCTCGGCGATGGCGCGCACGAAGGCGACGGTGGAGCCCTTGCCGTTGGTGCCCGCGACGTGGATGACCGGCGGCAGGCGGCGCTCGGGATGGTCGAGGTCGGCCAGCAGCCGCTGCAGCCGGCCGAGGCTGAGGTCGATGACCTTGGGATGCAGGCCTTTCAGCCGCTCCAGCGCAGCGTCGTGCGGGCGCAGGTGGTCGGCCACTACGCGCCTAGGCCGCCTTGGCCTTCCACGCCTGCCGTCCGAGCCGCAGCGTGGCCAGCACCTCGCCGATCACCACCGGCAGCTCGCGGCGCGGCACGACGCGGTCGATCATGCCCTTGTCCACAAGGTATTCGCTGCGCTGGAAGCCGGGGGGCAGCTTCTCGCGGATGGTCTGTTCGATCACGCGGGGGCCCGCGAAGCCGATCAGGGCGCCCGGCTCGGCCAGGTGAACGTCGCCCAGCATGGCGTAGCTGGCGGTGACGCCGCCGGTGGTCGGGTCGGTGAGCACGACGACATAGGGCAGCTTGGCCGCCTTCAGCTCCTGGATCGCGAGCGTGGTGCGGGCCATCTGCATCAGGCTGAGCGCGCCCTCCTGCATCCGCGCCCCGCCCGCGGCGGTGTAGGCGACCAGGGCCGCCTCGCGCCGCACCGCCTCCTGCGCCGCGGCCACGAACGCCTCGCCCGCCGCCATGCCGAGGCTGCCGCCCATGAACGCGAAGTCCTGCACCAGCACCACGGCGGGCGAGCCCTTGATCTCGCCGTAGGCGCTGACCACCGCGTCGGGCTCGCCGGTGGCCTTGCGCGCCGCCGCCAGCCGCTCGGGATAGGGCTTGCCGTCGAAGAAGCCGAGGGGATCCTCCGGGACGGACACCTTCGGCAGCACCGTGTAGTCGCCGTCGTCGAAGGTGTAGGCGAAACGCAGCTTGGGCCCGATGCGCATGTGGTGGCCGCCGGGCGTCACCCACTGCAGCTGTTCGAGGTCGGGGCGGTAGATCAGCTCGCCGGTGTCGGGCGCCTTGATCCACAGGTCCTCGGGCGTGTCCTTGCGCTGGACGAGGCGGCGGACGCCCGGCGCGATGCGCGACAGCCAGCCGCCCCGGGCGGGGGCCTCGTCGTGACCGGCGGCGGCGCGGTTGGCTTCCGCCTCCTCCGCGCGGTTGGTCGGGCCGCGAGAGGGGCGCGGGGCGCTGCGGGGCGGGTTGCGGGGCGGCTGGGCCATCAGGCCGGCTCCTCTACGCCCGCCGACGCCCGCGCGCCATGCACGGCGTCGGCGAGCGAGCGCGCCTTGGCGAGCACGGCGGCGACGGGATCGGTCCCCGCCGCCTGCGCCTTGGCGATCTCGTCCACCAGGGCGGAGCCCACCACGGCGGCGTCGGCCACCCGGGCGATGGCGGCGGCGCGCTCCGGCGTGCGGATGCCGAAGCCGACGGCGACGGGCAGGCCGGTGGCGGCGCGGATGCGGGCGACGGCGGGGGCGACGGTCGCCTCGTTCGCCTCCAGCGCGCCGGTCACGCCCGCCACGGAGACGTAGTAGACGAAACCCGAGGTGCGGGCGGCCACCACCTTCAGCCGGGCGTCGTCGGTGGTGGGGGCGGTGAGCCGGATCAGCGCGACGCCGTTCGCGTCCAGCGCGTCGGCCAACTCATCGGCCTCCTCCGGAGGCTGATCGACTAGGATCACGCCGTCGATCCCTGCATCGGCCGCCTCGGCGCCGAAGCGGACGTAGCCGCGGACGAAGACAGGGTTGGTGTAGCCCATGAGCACGATCGGGGTGTCCTGCCCGGTCGCCCGGAAGCGGCGCACCATCTCCAGCACGCCCGTCAGCGTCGTGCCGGCCGCGAGCGACCGCTGCGCCGCGTGCTGGATCGGCAGCCCTTCCGCCATCGGGTCGCTGAAGGGGAAGCCCAGCTCGATCACGTCCGCCCCGGCGCCGGGCAGGCCGCCGAGAATGGCTCCCGAGGTCGTCAGGTCGTTGTCGCCCGCCATGACGTAGGCGACGAAGGCGGCGCGGCCCTCGCCCTTCATTCGCGCGAAGGTGGCGTCCAGCCGGTTCAAGCGGCGTTCTCCATGCCGCCGGCGAGCGCTTCGGCGATGGTGAAGACGTCCTTGTCCCCGCGGCCGCAGAGATTCATCACGAGGCTGCCGCCCGGCCCGATCTCGCGGGCGATCTCGCCGATGCGGGCGAGCGCGTGGGCGGGCTCGAGCGCAGGCAGGATGCCCTCCAGCCGCGAGCAGAGCTGGAACGCCTCCAGCGCCTCGGCGTCGGTGCACGAGCGGTACTCGGCCCGGCCCACGTCCTTCAGCCAGGCGTGCTCGGGCCCGACGCCGGGATAGTCCAGGCCGGCCGAGATCGAGTGGGCGTCGATGATCTGGCCGTCGGCGTCCTGCAGCAGGTAGGTCTTGTTGCCGTGCAGCACCCCCGGCGCACCGCCCGCCATGGATGCGGCGTGCTTGTCCGTGGTCAGGCCGTGGCCCGAAGCCTCCACCCCGATCAGGCGCACGCCCTCGTCCTCCAGGAACGGGTGGAACAGGCCGATGGCGTTGGAGCCGCCGCCGATGCAGGCCACGGCCGCGTCGGGCAGCCTACCCTCGACCTCCAGCATCTGCGCCCGCGCCTCGCGCCCGATCACGCTCTGGAAGTCGCGCACCATGGCCGGATAGGGGTGCGGGCCCGCGGCGGTGCCGATGCAGTAGTAGGTGTCCGCCACATTGGTCACCCAGTCGCGCATGGCCTCGTTCATCGAGTCCTTCAGTGTGCCCGTGCCCGAGGTGACGGGCACCACCTCCGCCCCCAGGAGCTTCATGCGGAACACGTTGGGCTTTTGCCGCTCCACGTCGGTGGCGCCCATGTAGACGACGCAGGGCAGGCCGAAGCGGGCGCACAGGGTGGCGGTGGCGACGCCGTGCTGGCCGGCCCCCGTCTCGGCGATGATCCGCGTCTTGCCCATGCGGCGGGCGAGCAGGATCTGGCCGAGCGTGTTGTTGATCTTGTGCGAGCCCGTGTGGTTCAGCTCGTCGCGCTTGAAGTAGATCTTCGCGCCGCCGTGGTGCGCCGTCAGCCGCTCGGCGAGGTAGAGGGGGCTGGGCCGGCCGACGTAGGTCGCGCCCATCGCGGTCATCTGCGCCTGGAACTGCGGGTCCGCCTTGGCGGCGGCGTAGGCGCGCTCCAGCTCCAGCACGAGCGGCATCAGCGTTTCGGCCACGAACCGGCCGCCATAGTCGCCGAAGCGGCCCTGGGCGTCGGGGAAGGCGGAATAGTCGTTGGGCCGAGAAGAGGGGGGCTTGGGCAAAGGAGCGTTCACGGCGATCTTTCAGAGCCGCTTCACGGCGTCGAGGAAGGCCGTGATCAGGGCCGGGTCCTTTACCCCCGCCCCGCGCTCCACGCCAGAAGACACGTCCACCAGCGGCGCACCCGACGCGCGCACCGCGTCCTCCACGTTCCAGCGGTCCAAGCCGCCGGCGAGGAACCACGGCCGCGCGAACCGGCGGCCGGCCAGCAGCGTCCAGTCGAAGCGCGAGCCCGTGCCGCCGGGCAGGTCGGCATCCTTGGGGGGCCGGGCGTCGAACATCAGGTGCTCGACCGCGCCGTCGTAGGCCGAGGCCGCGGCGATGTCGGAGGCGTCGGCGACGGGCAGCGCCTTGATGACGCCCGCGCCGATGCGCCGGCCGATGGCGGCGGCGCGCTCCGACGTCTCGCGGCCATGCAGCTGGACGAGGTCCGGCGCCAGCGCCTGCGCCACCCGGTCCACCTGGGCGTCGTCGGGATCGACCAGCAGGGCCACGATCCGGGCGCGGCCGCGGGCGGGCGGGGTCAGGCGCGCGGCCGCCTCGGGCGTCAGGTTCCGCGGGCTCTTGGGGAAGAAGACAAAGCCCAGCCAGCCCGCGCCCCCGTCCAGCGCCGCGCGCACGCCCTCGGGCGTCGAGAGGCCGCAGATCTTGGCGCCGATCCGAGGCGGGGTCATGCGGAGGGGATGGTCGCGACGGTCACGGGATCGGGTTATGGAGCGGGGATGGACGATCACCAAGCCGCGACGCCCTCCGACGCCGGCCTCGCGACCGACGCGCCGCCCGACGTGGCGCAGGTGTTCAAGCCGCTTGGCGGGGAAGCGCCCGCGCAGGAGGTCTGGATCGACCTGCACGATCCGGACGACTCGCAGGTGAAGCACGCGCACCTGAAGTGCGGCACGCGCATCCCCACCCGCGAGGACCTGAGCGAGATCGAGAGCTCCAGCCGCCACTTCGTGGAGGACGGCGCGCTCTACCTGTCGCTTCCGTTGGTCATCAACGCCCTGACCGACGATCCCGAGCTGACGCCGGTGGGCTTCATCATCACGCGCGAGCGGCTGGTGACGGTGCGGTTCGACCGGCTGAAGTCGTTCGAGACCGCCGCCGAACAGTTTAAGGCCAATCCGCCCAAGACGGGGCTGGAGGCCTTCACCGGCCTGATCGAGGCCCTGATCGACCGCAAGGCCGACCTCCTGGAGAAGCACGCGCAGGAGACCGAGGAGCTGAGCCACGAGGTCTTCCGGCGCAGCAACAAGAAGCGCCTGGACAGCGATGGCATGCGGACGCTCCTGGCCCGTGTCGGCTCCATGGCCGACCGCGGGTCAAAGATGCGCACGAGCCTCGTCACGCTCGGCCGGGTGCTGCCCTTCGTGGTCGACGTGGCCGACGGCAAGCTGCCGGACGACATCGCCGGGCGCCTGCACTCGGCCAAGGAGGACGTGATCTCCCTGATCGGCTTCCAGGAGGCGCTGGCCAACAAGGTGCAGTTCTTGCTCGACGCCGCGCTGGGCTTCATCAACATCGACCAGAACGACGTGTTCAAGATCCTGACCGTCGTCAGCGCCGTGGGCGTGCCGCCGACGCTGGTGGCCTCCATGTACGGCATGAACTTCAAGAATATGCCGGAGCTCGGTTGGAAGTACGGCTACCCCTACGCCCTAGCGCTGATCGTGATCACCACGCTGATCCCCCTGTGGTGGTTCCGCAAGAAGGGCTGGTTCTGACGGCGCAGCGGGTGGAACGTCACGCCAGCCAGACCATCTCCCGCGACTCCGAGAGGCCGCCCCGCGCCACGCTGGCGAAAGGGCGGCGCACGCCGGTGTAGAGGAAGCCCGCCTTTTCCAGAACACGTCCCGACGCCGGGTTGTCGGTGAAGTGGCCGGCCTGCAGCGCGCGCCGACCCCAGCCGTCGCGCGCCCAAACGAGCGCCGCGGCCGCTGCCTCCGTAGCCAGCCCTCCGCCCCAGTAGGGCCGGCCGAACCAGTAGCCGAAGTCCATCAGCGGCGAGCCCTGCTCCGGCTTGAAGCCCATCACGCCGACCAACCCTTCGCCCGGAGTCTCCACGGCGAAGCTCCGGCCGGACCAGCCCGGCGACAGCTCGGACGCGATGAACGCCTCGGCGTCCGCTAAGGCGTAAGGGTGGGGCAGCTTGGCGGTCTGCCGGGCGAGGTCCCGGTCGTTCGCCAAGGCGGCGATGCGCGGCGCGTCGTTGAGCGCGAGCGGCCGCAGCCGGAGCCGCTGCGCGACGATGATCTCAGGTGCAGCCGCCATGTCGTCCCCCCGCCGGCGTTCGCCGGCCTGTTCCGCGGGGATGTCGACACGAAAACGGGGAGCCCGGTGATCCGGACTCCCCGCGGGTCTTGTCGCGGTCCGGATCGGGGCTCTCGGCGCCGATCCGGACGATGTCGCCTGGAAGAGCGCCTATTCGGCGGGGGTCATCTCGGCGGCGGCCGGATTGGAAGCCGGTACGATGCTGACGTAGGTGCGGTCGTCGCGCTTGGTGGTGAACTTCACCTGGCCGGTCGCGGTGGCGAACAACGTGTGGTCGCGGCCCAGGCCGCAGTTGTCGCCCGGCCAGAACTTGGTGCCGCGCTGGCGCACGATGATGTTGCCGGCGAGCACG
>CAZZZR010000043.1:13025-14286 GCA_964658605.1 uncultured Caulobacter sp.
CCCCCCGCCAAACTTCTTCACGCCGAGGCGCTGGCCGGCCGAGTCGCGGCCGTTGCGGGACGATCCGCCGGATTTCTTGTGAGCCATGGGAGGGTGTCCTTCGCTCTGATCTTATTCGGCCGAACCGGCGTCGTCGGACGCAGGCTTGGCCTTCTTGGCGCGGGGCTTCTTGGCCGCCGCTTCTTCCGAGGTCAGCGAGCCCGTCTCGTCCGCCGCCCTGGCGTCGACCTCGGTCTGGGCGCCCTGCTCCGGCGTCTCGGCCACGGGCTGCTCGACCATGGCGTCCGTCGCGGGTTCGGCGGCCTTCTTGGCGCGGGTCTTCTTGGCCGGCGCCTCGGTCGAAAGCTCCTGCGCGAGGGCGGCCGTCTGCGCGTCGTCCAGCTCGGCGCCGGGCGCCTCGAAGAAGGGCTCGACCTCGACCGATCCCAGCTCGGCGTCGCGGCGGGCCAGTCCGCGAGCGCGGGCCACCAGCTCCGAACGCGGCGTCAGGTCGACCGCGCCGTCCCACTTCATCGACTGGCCGGCGCCTTCCAGGCCCGTCACGCGCAGCACGGTCTCGGGCTGGCGGTGGCCGTTGGTGCGGCGGTAGCCCTGGCGGCGGATCTTCTTGAACACCTTGATCTTCGCGCCCTTCCGCGTCTCGATCAGGGTGGCGGTGACCACGGCGCCGTCCACGAGCGGCGCGCCGACGGTCACGCCGCCTTCGCCGCCCACCATCAGCACCTTGTCGAAGGCGACCTCGGCCCCCGGCTCGCCGGCGAGCTTCTCGACGACGAGCACGTCGCCGGCTTGGACGCGGTATTGCTTACCGCCGGTCTGGATCACGGCATACATGGTCGTTGAGGGCCTTCTTGGTCTTGGGGACGCCCGGCTTTCTGCTGACCGGGTCGTAGGCGAATGAAAGCGCCCGCGGGACGAGCCTGCGGGCGGAGGCGCGCTCTTAGCCCGCGCGTCGTGCGAAAGTCAACGTTCGGCGCTGCACGACGTAGGCCTTTCGCCGTCCGGCGGGACGCGCCACATGGCGGCCATGACCGACGCTCCCATCCCCGTCACCGTGCTCACCGGCTACCTCGGGGCCGGCAAGACCACGCTCCTGAACCGCATCCTTACCGAAGACCACGGCAAGCGCTACGCCGTCATCGTCAACGAGTTCGGGGAGATCGGGATCGACAACGACCTCATCGTCGACGCCGACGAGGAGGTGTTCGAGATGAACAACGGCTGCGTCTGCTGCACCGTGCGCGGCGACCTGATCCGCATC
>CAZZZR010000044.1:0-13933 GCA_964658605.1 uncultured Caulobacter sp.
CAGCGCCGGGCCCGTCCGTCGTGCGTCGCGCACCTTCTTCCTCTACCCCCCAGCCCAGTGTTCGACGCACCGCAGGCTCGTCGAACCTGATCTGGAGGGCTCCCTTCGTCCCAACGCCCTTAGCGCCGCCGTCGCGCCGGATACTTCTTCCCGGGCGGCAGAGATGTGTCGAGCCACGCCGCCTATCGCTTCAGCCCGGTCGCCACCAGGTACACCTCGCTGGAGTCCACACGGCTGGCCTTGGGCTTGACGTATTTCACCTCCGCGAAGGCGGAGCGCAGGTGGGCCAGAACCTCGCCCGCGGCATGGCCCTGGAAGTTCTTGGTCACGAAGGCGCCGCCGCGGGTCAGGTTCTGGATGGCGAAGTCGGCGGCCATCTCGATCAGGCCGGTGATCTGCAGGTGATCGGTCTGGCGATGGCCGGTGGTGTTGGGCGCCATGTCGCTGAGAACGAGGTCGGGGGGACCGCCCAACGCCTCCAGCAGACGCGCGGGCATGTCGGGGTCGGTGAAGTCGCCCTCGATCAGGGTCGCGCCCTCGATCGGGGCGACAGGGAGGAGGTCGACGCCGACCACGGACGTCGCGCCCTTCTTCACCGCCGCCTGCACCCAGCCGCCAGGCGCGCAGCCGAGGTCGACCACCCGCAGCCCGCGCCGGAGCAGGTGGAAGCGCTCGTCGATCTCGGTGAGCTTGAAGGCGGCGCGCGAGCGCCAGCCCTGCGCCTTGGCCGCCTGGACGTAGGGATCCTTCAGCTGGCGCTCGAGCCACTGCTGCGACGACAGGGTGCGGTCGGAGGCGGTGCGCAGACGCTGGCCCATGCCGCGGCCGGCCGGGTCGCCCCCCGTGGGCGGGCGCACCATCCGCCGGCGCTCGGATTCGTCCTCGGCCATGCGAGGAGGCTTAGACGCTGGCGGAGGCGCGAGGAAGTTTTTCTCTCCTCCATCACGGATTGGGGGATTACGGCGGAGCCGGGAAGGGGCCGCTCGGCGCAAGCCGAGCGGAAAGAGACAAGCTCTAGCGTGGAGGCTGCATCTTCCGCGCTCCGCGCGGTCCCCTCCCCGCTCCGCGGTACTCCCCCATGCGACGCATGGGGGAGAGAAACCACGTCAGGCGCCGCCGATCGCCTTGGCGACGGTGGGCGCGGTATGCTGGAAGGCGCGGGAATAGGGGCATACCGTGTGGGCGTCGGCGACCAGGGCGTCGGCGGCCTCCTGGGTCATCTTCGGGAGGGTCGCCTGCACCTCGAAAGAGAGGGCGAAGCCGCCGTCGTCCTCGCGGTTGAAGGTGGTGCGCACCGTCACGCTCAGCCCCTCCAAGTCGGCGCCGTGCTTCTTGGCGATCGCCCCGATCGCGCCGGAGAAGCAGGCGGCGTAGCCCATCGAGACCAGCTGCTCGGGGTTGGTGCCCTTGCCGTCGCCGCCCATCTCCCTGGGGAAGGCGGTGTCGACCTTCACCTTGCCGTCGCTGGTTTCGACGTGGCCGTGGGCGCGGCCGCCGGCGTTCGCGGTGGCCTCTGCGGTGTAGACGGGGGTCATGGCGGGCTCCTTCAGGTCTCGGGCGGGGTGGAGGGATCGGTATGGCCGTTGCGGGCGGGGGGCGCTTGCACGGAACGACGACGGCCCTCGCCCCCCCTGCGGCGCCGGCGGGACTTCTGCGAGCGGCGCCGCATCAGGGACATCAGGAGCCCCTCACGCAGGCCGCGGTCGGCCACGCGCACCCGCTCGCACGGCCAGAGCTCCTGGATCGCCTGCAGGATCGCCGCGCCCGCCAGAACGAGGTCGGCGCGGTCGGGCCCGATGCAAGGCTCCCGCGCCCGTCCCACGGGACCCATCGCCATCAGCCGCGTGGTGGCTTCGGCGCAATCGGCCCGAGCGAGCCACAGCCCGTCCACCCGCTCGCGCTCGTAGCGGCGCAGGTTCAGGTGCAGGCCCGCCAAGCTCGTGATCGCGCCCGAGGTGCCGACCATGTGCGCACGGCCGGCCGCGAACACCGGCTTCAGCGCATCGGCGCCGGAAAAGGCCGCCACCTCGGCGCGCACGTGCTCGACCATGGCGCGGAACCAGCGCTCGCCCGCCTCGGGCGCCTCGGGTTCGGGAAAGCGCTCGGCCAGGGTCACGACGCCCAGGGGAACGGAGACCCACCCGGCCAGCCGCGGCGGGGCTTCGCCGTCGAGCGTCAGCCAGGACATCTCGGTGGAGCCGCCCCCCACATCGACCACCAGCGCCGCCTCGGCCTGCGGATCGATCAGGGCGGCGCAGCCCGCGACGGAGAGCTCGGCCTCCTCGCGCGGGGTGATGATGCGCAGCTTCAGCCCCGTCTCGTCGCCGACGCGGCGCACGAACGCCTCCCCGTTGTCGGCGGTGCGGCAGGCCTGGGTGGCGACCGCCTCCACCATCAGGGCGCGGCGCCGGCGCAGCTTGTCGGCGCATATGCGCAGCGCCTCGACCGCCCGGTCCATGGCGCGCTCGTCGAGCCGGCCGGTGCGTGACAGGCCCTCGCCCAGCCGCACGATGCGCGAGAACGCCTCGACCACGCGGAAGCCGCCGTCGCGGCCCTGGTCGGGCGTGGCGATCAGGAGGCGGCAGTTGTTGGTCCCGAGGTCGAGCGCGCCGTAGCAGGCGATCGGCGCGGCTCCCCCTCCTCCCCGGGCGTCGTGGACGCGAGGCTCCCGCACGGTGGGCGCGTAAGGCCGCGCCGGGCCGTCGGACTCGCGCATCGAGGCCCGGCTCCTGTCCGGGCGGTCCGTGCACGAAGGCCACGCGCAAGCGGGGAACCGCCACCTCGGGCGTGATGCTAGCAAGACGGGCGTTCGGATAGAACCCCGCCCGCGATTCGGGCGCCGCGGGCCGGGACGACGCCGCGCGCTCACGCCGCAGCGACGTTCACGAACTGGTCACCTTACCGTCGTCACCATCGTCGGGCTGAAGGAGACTCTGAGTCCATGATCCCGCAGCTGGCTCCCATCCCGCTTTCCGGCGTTGCGCCGACCCCGCCCGGCGTCTTCGCCCGCGAGGCGCGCTTCCGCATCGGCGAGGTGGTCAAGCACCGCCTGTTCCCGTTCCGCGGCGTGGTGTTCGACGTCGACCCCGTGTTCGCCAACACCGAGGCCTGGTGGCTGGCCATCCCCGAGTCGATCCGCCCGGCGAAGGACCAGCCCTACTACCACCTGTATGCGGAGAACGCGGACGGCTGCTACACCGCCTACGTCTCCGAGCAGAACCTGCTCACCGACGACAGCGGCCCGGTGAGCCACCCCCAGGCGCAGATCGACTTCCTGGGCTTTGCGGACGGGCGCTACCAGCCGCGGGCGCGTTCGGCGCACTGATTGCCGGCCTGGGGCCGAGACGAGCGCGACCGACGTGCGCTAGTCTGGCGCCATGAGCGCCGACGGCCACGCCCCTCTCTCTCCGCCCCAGGACGCCCGACCCGATTGGACGATCCCTCAAGGCTGGGACCGCTACACCGCCGAAGAGCACGCGACCTGGGTGACGCTCTACGAGCGGCAGGCGCAGGTGCTTCCCGGCCGCGCGTGCCGCGCCTTCCTGAACGGCCTTGAGGCGTTGGACCTGCACGGGACCGGCATCCCCGACTTCGAGAGGATGAGCGAGACGCTGCGCGGTTTGACCGGCTGGAGCGTCGTCGCCGTGCCCGGTCTGGTGCCGGACGACGTCTTCTTCGACCACCTGGCCAACCGCCGCTTCCCGGCGGGCAACTTCATCCGCCGCGCCGACCAGCTCGACTACCTGCAGGAGCCCGACGTCTTCCACGATGTCTTCGGCCACGTGCCGATGCTCACCGACCCCACCTTCGCCGACTACATGGCCGCCTACGGCCGCGGGGGCCGGCGGGCGCTGGAGCTGGGGCGTCTGCACAACCTGGCGCGGCTCTACTGGTACACGGTGGAGTTCGGGCTGGTGCAGGAACCCGAGGGCCTGCGCATCTACGGCGCGGGCATCGTCTCGTCCAAGGCCGAGAGCGTCTTCGCGCTGGAGGACCCCTCCCCCAACCGCATCGGCTTCGAGCTGGAGCGGGTGATGCGCACGCCCTACCGCATCGACGACTTCCAGCAGGTCTACTTCGTCATCCCGTCGATCACGGAGCTGCAGACCGTGACGCTGCGCGACTTCGCGCCCCTTTACGACCGGCTGCCGGGGCTGGCGGACATCCCGATCGCCGACATCCTGCCGCAGGACGCGGTCGTCACGGGCGGCACCCAGGCCTATGCGGACGCCAGGCCTGGGCACGCCACGGGCTGAACGGACGCTTCAAGCGTCGCAGAGGCAGAAGTCGAGGCGCATGTTCGCCTTCTGCATCACGCCGGACGCCAAGGTGTAGAACTCCTCGGCCGCCTTGTTGAGCGCGAAGCGGGCCATGACTTCGACCTTGACCAGCCCGCCCTCGTAGCCGGGCCAGACGCCCTTGATCTGCCCCGTCTCGACGAAGGCGATCTGGGCGTTGAGCTTGTCCCGCAGGGCGTCGAGATGGCGCTCGTCTTCCGGCGGCTTCCAGGTGAGCGGGTCGGACACCACGATCACCGGCATCAGCTCCTGCTCGTCGAGATAGACGTAATCCACCAGGTCGGTCTCAAGCACGGACATCGAGTCGCTCTCCTCTTACCCACCGCCAACCATCCGGCCTCGGACAACGGTTGCAAGTCCGTCGCCGGAGTGTCGTGGAAGCAAGGGTGCGCGCGACTTCCTTAAGCAAGAATGGCTGCGAAATTCAGCAAGCTGTCAGTCTTCGTGCCCGAGTGCTGACAACAGCTCTTCAACGGCGGCGATCAGGCGCGCGATGTCTTGCGGCCGGCTGAGACGATGGTCGCCGTCCCGCACGAGCGTGAAGACCACATCCTCCCCCGCCAAAGCCTCGGCGAAGGCGAGCGCGTGGCGCCAGGGCACGGCCTCGTCGCGGCCGCCCTGCAGGATGCGCACCGGCGCTCGCACCCCGACGGGGTCGGGCAGCAGCGCCCAGCGCGCGCCGTCCTCCATCAGCGCGCGACTGTAGCGGGATCCGTCGGCGGTTTCGAAGGCGCCATCGCGGTCGAGCGCCGCCCGTTGCGCGGGCGTCATGGCGGGCTCGACCAGGGCGGAGGTGAAGTCCGGCGCGGGCGCGACGAGGACCAGGCCCGCGACGCGATCCGGCCGGGCCAACGCCGCGAGCGTCGCGATCCAGCCGCCCATGGAGGAGCCGACGAGCACCACCGGCCCTGCGGTCAGACCGTCGACGACGGCGAGCGCGTCCTCCCGCCAGCGGGTGACCGTTCCGTCGCGGTCGAAGTCCCCCGGCGTCTCGCCGTGGGCGGTGAAGTCGAAGCGGACGTAGCCTCGCCCCTGCGCCTGCGCCCAGTCGGCCAGGGCCTGCGCCTTGGTCCCGGTCATGTCCGAGCGGTAGCCGCCCAGCCAGACTACCGTCGGCCCCGCGCCGGCGACCCGGCGGAAGGCCAGGTGTCCGAGCCTCCCGAACTCCTCAGTCATGCCCGCCCGTGTGCTTGGGCGTCTTGGAGTTCAGCCAGTCCATCAGCGCCAGCAGCACGCCGGAGACCACGAAGGTCAGGTGGATGCCGACCATCCAGCCCAGCTTGGCGTGGTCGGGCTCGGCCCCGTGCGCCCCGCCCGCGGGCTCGGCGAGCGGCAGGAAGGCGCGGAGCAGCGCGATGGCGCTAATCGCCACGATGGAGGCGATCAGCTTCATCTTCAGGCCGGAGAAGTCGACCGTGCCCATCCAGTCCGGCCGCTCGTCGTGGCTGGCCGTGTCGATGCGCGAGACGAAGTTCTCGTAGCCCGAGAAGATCACGATCAGGAGCAGGTTGCCGGTCAGCGACAGGTCGATCAGCGACAGCGCCAGGAGGATCACGCCCTCGGAGTCGAGCGCGCCCACCCCCTCCAGCCCGTGCCACAGCTCCTTGGCGAAGACGACGAGCACCAGCGCCAGCGCCCCGACCATGCCCACGTAGAAGGGCGCCATCAGCCAGCGGCTGGCGAACAGCCCCCGCTCCAGCGCGACTTCCAGGGCGGGCTTCTTCACCGCGTCAGCTCCGCAGCGTCGCGCCGGCCTTGGCGGCGGCGGCGACGACCTTGGCCGACAGCGCCTCGATCTCCGCCTCGCTCAACGTCCTGTCCCGGGGCTGGACGCGCACCTCCACCGCCACCGACTTGGACCCTTCGGGCACGCCGGGGCCGCGATAGACGTCGAACACCCGCGCCTCCCCGATCAGCGTCTTGTCGGCGCCCGCCACCGCGCGGACGAGGTCGCCCGCCGGGCGACCTTCGGGCAGCAGGAAGGCGAAGTCGCGGCTCAGCGGCATGAGCGGCGATAGGGCGAGCGCGGGGCGCGTCTTGGTCGCCCTGCGCTTGGGCTCGGGGATCGCCTCCAACGTCAGCTCGAAGGCGTAGAGGGGGCCGTCGGCGTCGAGCGCCTTCAGCACCCGCGGATGCAGCGCGCCGAACTCGGCCAGCACCGTCTTGCCGAGCTGCAGCCGCGCCGACTGCGCCGGATGCCAGCATGCGCCGGCGCCCCCCTGGACGAGCTGCAGCGAGCCGGTAGGCGCGCCGAGCTCATCCAGAAGCGTCATCAGGTCGGACTTGATCGCGAACAGCGGACTCCCCCCGCCGCCCTGCCAGTCGCGGGGCGGGTGCGGGCCGAGCAAGGCGGCGACGGTGGTCGCCTGGTCCTGCGGCCGGTCGCCCTTGAACACCGGACCGATCTCGAACAGCGCCACGTCGGGAAAGCCCCGGTCAGCGTTGCGGCGGGCCGCATCGATCAGCCCGGGCAGGGCCGAGGGCCGCATGCAGTCCAGCTCCGAAGCGATCGGGTTGGCGAGCACGAGCTTGTCGTCGCCGCCCCCGAACAGTGCGGCGGCTCTGCGCGCGGTGAAGGACCAGCCGACCGTCTCCGCCCAGCCCATCGCCGCCAGCGCCCGGCGCGCGGTGCGGGCCCGGGCCTGGCGCACGTTGAGCACGCCCGCCCCGCGCACGCCGGCCTCTGGCAGCGGGGTGGAAGGGAGTGCGGCGTAGCCCTCTATCCGCGCCACCTCCTCCACGAGGTCCGCGGGCCCGTCCACGTCGCGCCGCCAGGTGGGAGGGGTCACCGTCCAGAAGCCGCCGGATCGGCCCGCGTCGTCGGCCCCTCCCCCCGTGTCCACCCTGAAGCCCAGCGCCTGCAGGATCTCGCGCGAGCGGGCGGCGGGGATGGAAAGGCCCGAGAGGCGCTTCACATGCGCCGGGTCGAACGGCATGGGCGGAGGCGGCTCGGGCAGGAGGCCGGCCTCCACCACACCAGACGGCTCCCCCCCGCACAGCTCCAGGATCATGGCCGTGGCCAGCTCCAAGCCGGGACGCACGAAGCCGGTGTCCACGCCGCGGGCGAAGCGGTACTGGGCGTCGGAGAACAGGCTGAGCGCCCTGCCCGTCTCCGCCGTGCGGATCGGGTCGAAGTAGGCGGCCTCGATGAAGACATCGGTCGTGCCCTCCGAACAGCCGGTGGACTGGCCGCCCATCACGCCGCCAAGGTCGATCGGCCGCTCGCCGCCCGCGTCGGCGATCACGCACATGGCGGGCGTGAGGTCGTAGCGCTTTCCGTCCAGCGCGATCAGGTGCTCGTCGCCCCGCTCGCCGTGCTGCCCCAGCCGCACCACCAGCGTGTCGCCGACGAAGTGGGCGACGTCATAGACGTGCAGCGGGCGGGCGCGGTCGATGGTCAGGAAGTTGGTGACGTCCACCAGGGCGTTGATCGGGCGCAGGCCGACCGAGGTCAGCCGCTCCTGCAGCCACGCCGGCGAAGGGCCGTTCCTGACGCCGCGGATCAGGCGGCCGGCGAAGTAGGGGCAGGCGTCGGGGGCGGCGATCTCGACCCTGACCGGGCACGGGAACACGCCGGCCACGGGCTTCACCGGCCTGGCCTTGAACTTCCCGGCGGCCGCCGCGGCGAGGTCACGCGCGATCCCTTCCACGCCCAGCCAGTCCGAGCGGTTGGGCGTGACCTCGAAGTCGATCACCGGCTCCAGGCCGAACACGATGGCGGCCGGGGCGCCCACGGCCAGGTCGTCGGGGAGTTCAAGGATGCCCTCCCCCTCCTCCGAGACCTCCAGCTCCTTGGCCGAGCAGAGCATGCCGTTGGACACCACGCCCCGCACAGGCTTCTCGGCCAGCGTCACGCCCAGCCCCGGCACATAGGCGCCGATGGGGGCGTAGATGGTCGTCAGCCCCGCCCGGGCGTTGGGCGCGCCGCAGACGATCTCCTTGCGGCCGTCCCGGGTGTCCACCTGGCAGACGCGCAGGCGGTCGGCGTTTGGATGCTGCACCGCCTCGGCGATCTTAGCGACGCTGAACGCCGCGAGCTTCACGCCCGGGTCGGAGACGTGCTCGACCTCCAGCCCGGCCATGGTCATGGTTTCCGCCAGGTCCGCCGCGGACAGATCGGTGTCGAGGTGCTCGCGCAGCCAGGAGAGGGTGAACTTCATCGGGTCGCCGCGGAGCCGTCCAGCAGGGAGAGGGCGCTTGCGTAGGCGGCGGCGGCGCGGGCGTCCAGCAGCGCGGGCGTCGTGGCCGCCAGATCGAACCGCATGACGTGCATCTCGCCGCCGGTGCGGTAGCCGTGCGGCCAGACGCTGGCGGTCTCGAACCCCTGGCTGAGGAAGAAGGGCGCAGTCAGGGGCGAGGTGTCGACCGTCACCCACCGCGTCGACGGCTCCTCCCGCGCTATGCGCGCCAGCCGGTCGGCCAGGAGCCAGCGGCCGAGCCCCACGCCGTGGAAACGCGGATGCGCCATGCCCCAGAACAACAAGGCCTTGTCGTAGTAGTCCCAGATCTCGTAGCCGCCGAAGGCCGCCGCCTGGCTATCGACGGTGACGAGGAAGGCGGGGCCGTCCAGGTCGTCCAGGCTGTCCTCCAGCCAGCCGCGCTCGTCCGCCCCGAAGGCGCGCGGCACGTTGGCGTCGAACACCGCGAGCACGGCCGCGCGATCGGTCGGCGCATAGGGCCGGAGCGCGAGGCGCGGCGCGGGCACGCTCAGCTCAGGCCGGTGGCGGGGTTGGGCGCGGCGAAGGCGCTGAAGCCGTAGTGGGCGAGCCAGCGGGTGTCGCCCGCGAACATGTCGCGCAGGTCGGGCATGCCGTACTTCAGCATCCCCAGCCGGTCGATGCCGCAGCCGAAGGCGAAGCCCTGCCATTCGTCAGGATCGACGCCGCAGGCGCGCAGCACGTTGGGATGCACCATCCCGCAGCCGAGAATCTCCAGCCAGTCGCTGCCCTGCCCGATCCGCACCTCGCCGCCCGAGCGGTCGCATTGCACGTCCATCTCGGCCGAGGGTTCGGTGAAGGGAAAGTGGTGCGGGCGGAAGCGGGTGACGACCGCGTCGGTCTCGAAGAAGCGGCGGGTGAACTCGGCCAGCGTCCACTTCAGGTGGCCCATGTGGACGCCACGGTCGATCACCAGCCCCTCGATCTGGTGGAACATGGGCGTGTGGGTGGCGTCGGAGTCCACGCGGTAGGTGCGGCCCGGCGCGATGATGCGGATGGGCGGCGACTGGCTCATCATCGTGCGCACCTGCACGGGGCTGGTGTGGGTGCGGAGCAGCTTGCGCTCGCCCGTCTCCGGGTCGGGATGGAAGAAGAAAGTGTCGTGCGTCTCCCGCGCCGGGTGCTTGGGCGGGAAGTTCAGGGCGGTGAAGTTGTGGAAGTCGTCCTCGATGTCCGGGCCTTCCGCGACCGCGAAGCCCATGTCGGCGAAGACGGCGATCATCTCGTCCATCACCTGCATGGTCGGGTGCACCGAGCCCTTGCGGCGGGGCGGCGGCGGCAGGGAGAGGTCGACGCGGTCGGCGGAGAGCTTGGCGTCCAACGCCGCGGCCTCCAGCGCCTCGCGCCGGGCGGCGATGGCGGCGGCCAGCCGGTCGCGCAGCCCGTTGACCAGCGGGCCCTGCACGCGCCGCTCGTCGGGCGAGAGCGCGCCCATGCCCTTGAGCAGGCTTGAGACGCTCCCCGCCTTGCCGAGCGCGGCCACGCGCACCTCGTCCAGCGCGGCGGGGTCCGGAGCGGCGGCCACGCGGGCGGTCAGGTCGGCTTCGAGCCCGGCGAGGTTGGGCGGATTGGAGGAGGATGGTTCTAGGCTCATGGCGGGGCTTGGTTACCCGCAGCGGGGGCGTCGGGGAAGCGGGGCTTGCCTTATCCGGGCAGCCGCCACCTCATGGGGGCAAAGCGGGGCCGCCGTCGCCATGTCCAAGGAACTCGCCGTCGAGCTGGTGAAGCAGGGGGGAAGCCTGCTCGGCGCCCTGCTCTGGGCGTCGCTGGCGCTGTGCGTGGTGCTCCTGTTCCGTAAACAGATCATCGCACTGCTGGAGGGTCAGAACCTCTCGTTCGAGGGCTTGGGCGTAAAGGTCGCCGTCAGCCGCGCCGCCACGGCGGGCGCGCTGGTGCAGGCCGCCGAGGCCAAGGCGCAGGTCGCCGTAACCCTGCCTCCTCCACCCGGACCGCTGCGAGCCCCGCCCCCCGCCTCGCCCGCCACCGGAGCAGGAGACGGTCTCGGCTTCGGGCCGCCGCCTTTCACCCCCGAGCCCAAATCCGAGTCGCCTTCGCTGTGGGAAGCACCCAAGGTCTTCGGCGCGGCGCCGGGGCCCGCAGCGCCCTACGCCGCCGCACCACCGCCGTCGCCGGCTCGGCCGTCTGCGAGCGTGACCCCCCAGGCGCTCGACGTGCTGCTGGACCGCAACCGCGCCCGGGCGATCAGCCGCAAGCGCATCCTGTGGGTGGACGACAATCCCGCCGACGTCGCCAACGAGGCCGGGGCGTTCCGTGAGCTCGGCATTCAGGTGGACCACGCCACCGATACCGACTCGGCGCTGACGCGGCTGCAATCCGGCCGCTACGACCTCGTGATCAGCGACCTTGCCCGCGGCGGGGAGAACGAGGCGGGGTTGATCCTGATGCGCACCATGCGGGCGGACAACATCGACACGCCGGTCGTGATCTACACCAGCGCTCACGCCGCTCGGCTGACCCAGGGGGCGAAGGCGGCGGGGGCGATCCTGGTGACGTCCAGCCCCACCGTCCTGTTCGAGACGGTGGTGCGGAGGTTGGCGGCCTGAGGCCGCGGAGCCTGAACTTACGCCAGGGCGGCGCGGACCTGTTCGGCGACGGCCTTGAAGCCGGCTTCGTCGTTCATCGCGATGTCGGCCAGCACCTTACGGTCCAGCTCCAGGCCGGCGAGACCGAGGCCGTGGATGAACTGGCTGTAGGTGAAGCCTTCCTGACGGGCCGCGGCGTTGATCCGCTGGATCCACAGGCTGCGGAAGTTGCGCTTGTTCACCTTGCGGTCGCGATAGGCGTACTGCCCCGCGCGATCGACCGCCGCCTTGGCGGCGCGGATGGTGTTCTTGCGGCGGCCGTAGAAGCCCTTGGCCTGCTCCAGAACCTTCTTGTGCTTGGCGTGGGACGTGACGCCCCGCTTGACTCGCGCCATTTCAGATCACCTGTGTTCGGGTTTGTTCGTGAAGAATGTCAAAGAGATCGCGCAGCTTCAGCCGTACGGCATGAAGTGCTTGATCGCCTTGGCGTCGGCGTCGGCCATCACCTTCGTGCCCCGGTTCTGCCGGATGTACTTGGCGTTGTGGCTGATGAGCCGGTGACGCTTGCCGGCGACGCCGGCCTTCACCTTGCCCGTGGCGGTGAGCTTGAAGCGCTTCTTCACGCCCGACTTGGTCTTCAACTTCGGCATTTTGCAAAACGATCGCGCTTGCGCGCCCCGTCCCTCTTGGACAGCATGACGGACCGCCATGGCATGCCAATGGCCAGGCGGTCCCGGAAAGCGGGCGTGTCTACAGGCAAGCGGCCTGCGATGCAACGCCGCCGCTCAGGGAGAGACGGCCTTGTCCGGTTGCGTCGGCTGCGCCTCGGTGCGGGCGTAGAGCAGGTAGGAAAGCGCCACGAAGACGCCGCCGCCCACCCCGTTGCCGAGGGTCACCCAGCTTAGGTTGTAGGCCGCCGCCGCCAGGGTGACGGCGGGCTTGGGGTCGAACAGGGCGAGCGAGAAGGCCGTCATGTTGGCCACCGAATGCTCGAAGCCGCAGGCCACGAAGGCCAGGAGGCACCAGGCCATCGCCCAGATCTTCGCCGCCTCGTTCTGGATCCGCGCGGGCATCCAGATCGCCAGGCACACGAGCCAGTTGCAGAGCGCCGAGCGGCACACCAGCGCCAACGGGTCGGCCGAAGTCTTCTTGGCGGCGTAGGCTGAGAGGAAGTCGGCGGTGGAGAAGACGGCCCCGCCGCCGCCCTTGGCGAACACCCAGGCGACCACGATCGAGCCGATCAGGTTGCCGATCCACATGGCGACCAGCATGGCGACCACCTGCACGACCGTGGCGCGCCGCTTGGCCAAGCCGAAGGTCGCGTACATGACGCCGCCGGTGAAGAGCTCGGCGCCGGCGAAGATCACGAGCAGCAGGCCGAGCCCGAACACCGATCCGGAGACCAGCGGCCGCACGCCTGCGGGCAGGCCTGCGGTGCAGGTCAGCGCCAGGATCAGAGCCACGCCGATGTAGGCGCCGGCCAACACGCAGCCCATCAGGTAGGCCAGCGGGGTGCGCGTGACGCTGAGGCCCTTCTTGCGGCCCAGCTCCGCCATCGCGTCACAGGTCTCGGTGTAGGACATTCGCACCCTCCCGCACGTCCGCGTCCGCGAGGCCAACGCGCCGGACCGCGTTCGGCTCAGTCCTTCGGCAGGTTCTTCGGCTGGCTGAACCGGAAGCTGACCTCGGGGCGGGAAGCGGACTCGTCGCCCACCGCCATCATCGCCACGCGCAGGAGCGCCGACCCGCCGAGCGCGGCGACGGCGGCGACGTCCGCCAGCGCGCGCGGCCGCCTTCGGCCCATCCCCAGCGACAGCCCCAGAAGCGCCAGCGGGACGGCGGCTCCTAAGCCCGTGGCGAGCCAGGTCTCGGCGCGGCCCCAGGGCGTGTGCGCCATCTCGCCCAGGCCCTTCTCCTTCAGAACCCGGTCGTGGACGACGGCGGCGCCGAGTTCGAGGGCGAGCGCGGCCGCCGCCACCGTCTCCAGCGCGCACCGCGCGTCGGGATCGCGCTCGCCGAGCAGCAGGGCCGAGGCGCCCGAGGCCACCGACGAGGCGGCGTAGCGCACGGCCAGCGATCGCGGCGCGGCCGCCCAGGTCGGCGTGCTCGTCGCCGAGAGCAGGGACGCGGTGTAGACCGACAGCCCCGCGCCTGCGACGGCGGCGGGCGCGTGCGCGACGCGTGCGGCCGTCCGCAGCCACGGCGGCCCCTTCAGCACGTCGGCGAGGAGCTGGGCGAAGGCCGCGGGCAGGGAGCCTGCGCTGAAGGCGAGCAGGATCCACGTGCCGATCGACATGGGCGAGGTCGCCTTGGCCACGCGCAGCATGTTGTAGAAGCGCTTGGGCGTGTGCAGGTCCCAGATCAGCAGCGCCGAGCCCACGGTGGGCGCCAGGGCCGCCAGCCAGCGGGCGCGCCGGACCAGCGGCTCGAACCGGCGCCCCCCGACCGCGTCCGCCAGCCCCGATAGCAGCGCCGAAGAGCCGGACAGGCCCGCCAGGAAGATGTAGCCGCCGACGATCCAGTTGTTGAACGGCGCGGGTTTGAGCTGCGAGCGGCCGTAGTAGGTCGGCCCGTCCCAGCCGGGCAGCCGCCCCTCCCCCGTATGCGGAGACGGCGAGAGCGTTTCCGGCTGCTCCTTCGGCTCGCCCCACCGCGGGGCGCGGTTCACCGAGCCGCGTGGCGGAGTCCCGTGCTCGAGCTTCAGCTTGTCGGTCAGACGTTCGCTCACCGCCTGCGCTCCTGACCCGCCGAGGCGAAGGCGGCGACGGCGGCGAGCGCGAAGCCGGCCATCGCCAGCAGCCCGGCTGTCAGTGCGGGCTTCACCCGGCGGGAGGCGCGGGTGGGCGCGACCGGCAGGTTGTAGACCTCCGGCCGG
>CAZZZR010000045.1:0-5760 GCA_964658605.1 uncultured Caulobacter sp.
GTCCTCGTGCTCGGCGCCACGAGCCTGATCGGACGCTTCCTGCCCGCGCGGCTGTCTCCGCTGGTCGGCATCGGCCGGGGCGAGGCCGGGCCTCCAGGCTACACCTGGGTCCGGACGGACCTGACGGCGGCCGGGCTCGTAACGCCAATTGCGGAGACGGTGGTGTCCCTCGCCCCGATCTGGCTCCTGCCCGCCGCCTTGCCGAGCCTGGTGCGGGGCGGGATGCGGCGGCTGGTCGCCTTCTCCTCCACCAGCCGCTGGACCAAGGCGGCCTCGCCCGACGCCGGCGAGCGGGAGGTGGCGGCGCGGCTGGCGGAGGGGGAGGATGCCTTGCGGGCGGTCTGTGGCGCGCAGGGGATCGTCTGGACCATCCTGCGGCCGACGCTGATCTACGCCGAGGGGCGCGACGGCAACGTCTCGCGGCTGGCCGCCCTGGCGCGGCGGTTCGGCGTGCTGCCGGTCTCGGGCGCCGGGAGCGGCCTGCGCCAACCCGTCCACGCCGCCGACCTCGCCGCCGCGGTCCCCGCGGTGCTGGCCGCGGAGGCGACGCGTGACCGCGCCTACGACCTGCCCGGCGGCGAGACGCTGACCTACCGGGCGATGTGTGGGCGGGTGTTCGAGGGGCTCGGGCGGCGGTCGCGCCTGCTGCACGTCCCGCCCCCCGCCTGGAGGCTGGCCCTGGCGGCGGCCTCGCCCTGGCTCCCCGGCGCGACGGCGGCGATGGGCGAGCGGATGGCCCAGGATCTCGTGTTCGATCCCGCGCCCGCGCGCCGCGACTTCGGCTGGGCGCCCCGTGACTTCCATCCGGACTTCCGTAGCCCGCCGACCCGCTGAGGCGCTCGTCCACGGGCCCGGCCCGATTGAATGCGTGCGCACCGGCATGGCAAGCTCGCCCGGTGAACACCTCCGTCCAGACCTTCGCCAACCCCATCGTCGCCGCCGGAGTCCGCGGCCTCTGCGCCCTCTACGCCGACCGGGCGGTGACGCCGGTGGAGGCGTGCGAAACCTACCTGTCGCGCATCGTGGGGCTCGACAACGCGCTGAACGCCTACGTCTTCCTCGACGCGGAAGGCGCGCGGGCGGCGGCGCACGCGAGCGCCGAACGCTGGCGCAACGGGGCGGCGCTGTCGCGGCTGGACGGCGTGCCGGTGGCGGTGAAGGCCAACGTGGCGGTCAAGGGCTGGCCCTGGCATGCCGGGATCGGCGCCTACCGCGACCGGCTGGCGGAGGAAGACGCCGCCGTGGTCGGCCGCCTGCGCGCCGCGGGCGCGGTCATCCTGGGCCTTAACGGCATGTTCGAGGGCGCGTTCGGGGCGACGGGCGACAACCCGTGGTTCGGCCAGGTGCGCAACCCTTGGGATTTCGCGCGCGCGCCGGGCGGCAGCTCCTCCGGGGCGGGAGCCGCGGTCGCGGCGGGGCTCTGCGCGGCGGCGGTCGGGACGGACACCCTGGGCTCGGTGCGTCTCCCCGCCGCCTTCTGCGGCGTGACCGGCCACCGGCCGACGCCGGGGCTGGTGGAGACGGGGGGCGTCGTGGCCATGGCCTGGACGCTGGACTCGGTCGGTCCGCTCGCCCGCTGCCCGCAGGACGCCGCGCTGCTGTTCTCCGGCCTGTGCGCGGCCGACGCGGAGGTCGCCGCCGACATCGCCGAGCCCGCCTCGCCCGAGGCGCTGGCCGACGTGCCGCTGGCGGTGTTGGAGACCGGCGTTCCGCTCTCCGACCACGCGCAAGCGGGCCTGGACGCCGCGGTCGCCGCCGCCCGCGCCGCCGGGCTGACGGTCGAGCGGGTGAGGCTGCGGGACGACCTGCCCGAAATGCTCCGCCGGGCCGCCTTCGTCAGCGCCGCCGAGAGCGCGGCCGAGCACGGCGACGCCTTGGCGAGGGATGCGGACGGCTTCTCGCCCGCCTACCGCGGTCTTCTGCAGGCGCTCGGCGCAGGGTCGGCGGCGGACCTGGCGCGGACCTACCGCGACCTGGCGCGCACCGGCGACTCGATCCGCGAGGCGCTCTCCGGCTACGGCGGGGTGCTGGCGGCGACCACGCCCACCGCGCCCTTCCCGTCCGACGGGAGCCAGCCCGCGGACGTGGCGCTCCTGACCGCTATCGCCAACGTCGCGGGGCTGCCCGCTACGGCCTTCCCCATGGGGCTCGACGGCGCGGGCGCGCCGCTGTCGGCGCAGGCGATCGGATGGGACGACGAGACGACGCTGGGCCTCGCCAGCCTCCTGGCCCGCGACCCCGGAGCGCCGCCCGCCTACCGCGGCTGAGGGAACAGCGCGCGCCGGCCGCCGGTTGACGCCGCGATCCCCTCTCAGACCCTGGAGCGCTTCCCATGCCAGACCTCAGCGGCAAGACCGTCGCCATCCTCGCCACGGACGGCTTCGAGCAGGCCGAACTCTTCACCCCCAAGTCCGAGCTCGAGAAGGCGGGCGCGAAGACCGTGATCGTCTCGCTGAAGACGGGGGACATCCAGGGCTTCGACCACCTGACCCCGGACAAGACCGCCACCGCGGAAAAGGCGCTCTCGGATGTGTCGGCCGACACGTTCGACGCCCTGATGCTGCCCGGCGGGGCCAGCAACCCCGACGCGCTGCGGATCGAACCTGAAGTGCAGGCCTTCGTCCGCGCCTTCTTCGAGGCGGGCAAGCCGGTCGGCGCCATCTGCCACGCGCCGTGGATCCTGATCGACGCGGGTCAGGTCAGCGGCCGCAAGCTGACCAGCTACAAGACCATCCGCACTGACCTGAAGAACGCGGGCGCCGAGGTGGTTGACGAGGAGGTCGTCGTTGACAAGGGACTCGTCACCAGCCGCGATCCCGACGACCTCCCCGCCTTCTGCCGGAAGCTGATCGAGGAGATCGGCGAAGGCCGGCACGAGGAGCAGGCGCAGAAGGCGCACGCCTCCGAGCGGGCCGCCGCCTGAGCGTGAACGGCGGCTGAACGCCGGGCCGCCGTCCGCGTTCAGCCGAGCTCGGCGATGGTGCCTCTCGGAAGCCAACCGAAAGGGCCATCGCCATGTCGCTCCGCAAGCTCGCCGCCTTCGCCGCCCTCGCGCTGACGGGCGCGTCCGTCGCCTCGGCCGCGTCCGCCGCCCCGTGGGCTGTGCGCCACCCCCGCCGCGCCGAGGTCGACTCCCGTACGTTCCACCAGGACGCGCGCATCCGCCAGGGCGTCCGAGACGGGCAGCTCACGCACCAGGAAGCCCGCACCCTGCGCGGCGAGGATCGCGGCGTCCGCGCCGAGCAGCGGGCTGAGGCGCGCGCTGACGGCGGCTACATCACCCGCGGCGAACAGCGGTCGCTGAACCGGCAAGAGAACGGGATCAGCCGCCAGATCTACAACGAACGCCACAACTAACCTCCGACTCTGGCGCCCGAAAGGGCGTTTCGCTAGCGTCCCCGTTGGCCGGATCATCCGGCTGCGGGGACGTCTTCGTATGCGCCTGAGAGATTTTCGCGTCATAGCGACGGCGCTGCTTTGCGCCGCGGGGGCCGTCTCCGTGGGGCATGCCGCTCAGCCCATTCCGGAAGGCGTCGCCGCAACGCAGGCGGCGGTGGTCGGCGGGACGCGAAGCGCCGAGTCGCTGACGCGCTACTATCTCGACGTCATCTCCCAGCTGGATCGCGCTCCGACCGGCTACCAGCTCCACAGCGTCATCGCCCTCAACCCGAACGCAATCGCCGACGCGCGCCAGTTGGACGTGGAGCGCAAGGCGGGCCACGTGCGCGGGCCGCTGCACGGCGTGCCGATCCTCATCAAGGACAACATCGAGTCCGCCGACGGCACGGCCACCACCGCCGGATCCCTCGCCCTGGCGAACAACGTCACGGGCCGCGACGCCCCGGTGGTGGCGAGGTTGCGGGCGGCGGGCGCGGTGATCCTGGGCAAGACCAACCTCTCGGAATGGGCCAACATCCGCTCGATCCACTCGACCTCGGGCTGGTCGGCCGTGGGTGGGCTGGTCAAGAATCCCTACGTGCTCGACCGTTCCGCCTGCGGCTCGTCTTCGGGCACGGGCGCGGCGATCGCGGCGGGGCTGGCGGTGGTCGGCGTCGGCACCGAGACGGACGGCTCGGTCACCTGCCCCTCCTCCATGAACGGGCTGGTGGGGCTCAAGCCCACGGTCGGGCTGGTCAGCCGCACGCACATCGTGCCGATCAGCGCCAGCCAGGACACCGCCGGGCCGATGGGCCGCAGCGTCGCCGATGTCGCCGCGCTGCTGACCGCCATGGCCGGCTCCGATCCCGCCGATCCCGCGACCGCCGAGGCCGATGCGCGGAAGGTCGACTATACGGCGGCGCTGGCCGGCGCTTCGCTGAAGGGCGCGCGGCTGGGCGTTCTGCGCTACGCCCTCGAGGACGTCGGCCCGGACGTGCGTGCCGTGTTCGCCCGCACGCTGGACGCGCTTCGGGCGCAGGGCGCCGAGATCATCGAGGTCGCCGATTTCAGGCCGCCCGAAGGATTCGGCGATCGCGAGGGGCTCGTGCTGTGGACCGAGCTGAAGGCGGGGCTGAACGCCTACCTCGCCTCCACCGACCCGGCGAAGGTGAAGACCCGCACCCTCGCCGACGTGATCGCCTTCGACGGCGCCACCGCGAGGGAGACCGCGCTCTTCGGGCAGGACGTGTTCGAGAAGGCGCAGGCCACCAAGGGCCTCTCAGACCCGGCCTACATCAAGGCCCGCGACGACAACCAGCGCGCCTCCCGCGAGGGGATCGACCGCCTGTTGGCGGAAGGGAAGCTCGACGCGCTGATCGCGCCCACCACCACGCCCGCGTGGCGCACCGACGTGGTGCTGGGCGACCACGACGTGAGCGAGGGCGCGACATCCCTGGCGGCGGTCGCCGGCTATCCGCACCTGACCGTACCCATGGGGGAGGTGAGGGGGCTGCCGGTCGGCCTCTCCTTCATCGGCGGCAAGTGGCGGGAGCCGCAGCTCTTGCGGCTGGGCGCGGCCTTCGAGGCGGCGACCCATGCGCGCCGCCCGCCCGCCTTCCTCGCCACGGCCGAGACGGGGCCGGCGCTCGATCCCGTAGGCGGCGGCCGCCCATGATCCGCGTCGGCATCGGCGGCTGGACGTTCGAGCCGTGGCGCGGAGTCTTCTACCCGCCGGGCCTCGCCCACGCCAAGGAGCTGGGCTTCGCCAGCCGGGCCGTGACGGCGATCGAGGTGAACGGCACCTACTACTCGGGCTTCAAGCCGCCGACCTTCGCCAAGTGGCGGGACGAGAGCCCGGACGGCTTCGTGTTCGCGATCAAGGCCAGCCGCTTCTGCACCAATCGAAAGGTGCTGGCCGACGGGGCTGAGTCGGTCGGCAAGTTCCTGAACCAGGGGCTGACGGAGCTCGGCGACAAGCTCGGCCCGATCCTTTGGCAGTTCATGCCCACCAAGACGTTCGACGCCGACGATTTCGGAGGTTTCCTGAAGCTCCTGCCGAAGGAGCTTGAGGGCCGCCCTCTGCGGCACGCGCTGGAGGTCCGCCACGACAGCTTCCGCACGGCGCAGTTCGTCGACATGGCGCGGGCGGCGGGAGCCGCCGTGGTGTTCGCCGACGGCGAGGGCCGGCCGGTGATCGCCGACCTCACCGCCGACTTCGCCTACGCCCGCCTGATGGACGCGAGGGAGGAGGTGGAGACCGGCTACGACGCCGCGGCGCTGGACCGTTGGGCTGACGTCGCCAAGGCCTGGGAGGCGGGCAAGCCGCGAGCCGACGTCGAACTCCTCGCCAAGCCGGCGGCGGCCGGCGCGCGCGACGTGTTC
>CAZZZR010000045.1:5770-13716 GCA_964658605.1 uncultured Caulobacter sp.
CGAGGGGCTGGACTATGTGGAACGGGGCGGGGCGGCCAAGGCGAAGCGCGACGTGTTCGTCTTCATGATCAACGGCGCGAAGGTGCGCGCGCCGGCCGCCGCCCAGGCGTTGATCTCGCGGCTTTGAGCGTCAGCTTAGGCTGTCGCCCTGCGGCCGCACGACGCCTTCGCCGAGATGCTCGGGGAACAGCCCCTCCTCACGCTCGTCCGGCGCGGCGTAGATCTCCACGCGGTCGGTGTAGAAGGCCAGGAGCCCGATGATCGCCTCCATGGCGGGGAACGGCGACTCATAGCTCCAGACCACGTTCTCCAGCACCTCGCCGTCGATCAGGATCGAGTAGTAGCTGGCGTCCCCCTTGTACGGGCAATGGCTCGTGCGGTCTGTCTTGGAGAGGAAGCCGGTCTCGACGTCCGCGCGCGGGAAGTAGATGACGGCCGGATAGGTCGCCTCCGTCAGCTCCATCGCCGCGGCGGTGTTGGCGATGACGTGCGGGCCGATCCGGGCGCGCATCCGCCGCCCCGCAGGGACGACGCTGATGGGATGGTCTGGGCCGGGAAGCTTCATGGCTGAGGGTCCACGTGGAGAGGCAAAGGAATGCGTGTCGAAACGCTCCAGCGGCCGTTTCGTCCCACGACGGGCCGGCCCCGGGCTCAACGCTGCGGCCCGTCCGACGTTGTGGAACCGCCGAACGCGTGCTTTGTAGCCTGCAGAGATCCTGGTCGGCGTGGAGGAGGCGTCGATTCGGGTGCCGGCCACGCGGGGGGTCGCGCCACAGTAAGCGCTTGAGGCCGTAGAGTTCTCATGAATATCGTCATCGTGGCCGGCGTGATCGTCACCGTCCTCACCTGCATTCCGGTGCTGTGGCAGTTGCGCGGCCATCCCCGCGGCCTCTTCGTCCTGTTCTTCGCAGAAATGTGGGAGCGGTTCAGCTTCTACGGGCTGCGGTCGATCTTCGTCCTTTACCTTACCAAGCACTTCCTGTTCGACGACCACTTCGCCAGTGGGCAGGTCGGGGCGTATCTGACGCTGGCCTACCTGCTGCCGCTGGTAGGCGGCGTGCTGGCCGACCACTATCTCGGCACGCGCAAGGCGGTCGGGTTCGGGGCGCTGCTGCTCGTCGCGGGGCAGCTGACCATGGCCGTTCAGGGCCCCGCGGCCCAGCAGGTGTTGCACTACGGGAACGCCAGCTACGCCTTCGTGCAGGCGCCGACGCCTGCGCCCCGCCACGTCGAGCTGAAGGTGGGATCGGCCACCTACGCCTACGGACCGGCGCCCGGCGGCGGGCTGCAGATCAAGGGCCTGCCGGCGGCGGCCCCGCTGCCGGCCGTCCTGCCCGCCGGCAGCTTCACCCTGTCGGTCGAGAAGCGCGACCCGGTCTACGTCAACTTCATGTATTTCGCCCTGGCGCTCAGCATCATGGGCGTGGGGTTCCTGAAGGCCAACATCAGCTCGATCGTCGGCCAGCTGTATCCGCAGGGCGATCCGCGGCGGGACTCGGGCTTCACCCTCTACTACTTCGGGATCAACCTGGGCTCGTTCTGGGCCACCATCCTGTGCGGCTACCTGGGCGAGACCGTCGGCTGGTGGGCCGGGTTCGGGCTGGCGGGCATGGGGATGCTCGCCGGCTTCATCGTCTTCGTGCTCGGCCGCAGTTGGCTGGAGGGCAAGGGCGAGCCGCCGGACCCGGTGCGCTTGGCGCGCCCCGTGGTCGGCCCGCTCTCCCGCGAGGCGATGATCTACGTCGGCGGCCTGGCGGGCGTAGGGCTCCTGTATCTTCTCGTGCGGCGCAACGACCTCGTCGGCGTGCTGCTGGGGATCGGCTCGGTGCTGATCCTGGGCTATGTGGGGTGGTTCATCCTGCGCAAGGCGAGCCCGGTGGAGCGGCGGCGGCTGTTCCTGGCGCTGTTCCTGATCGTGGGCTCGGTGGTGTTCTTCACGCTGGAGGAGCAGGCGGGCACCTCGCTCTCCACCTTCGCCGACCGCAACATCGACCTGAGCCTGGTCTCGTCGCCCGTGGTCTTCCCGTTCCTGGGACACGAGGTGTTCCTGGGCTCCAAGGCGATGCTCGACGCCGCCCCCGCCGTCGCGGATCGGTGGTGGGTGGACATGGGCCTGCGCGCCTCGCAGACGCAGTCCTTCCAGCCGGGCTTCCTCCTGGTCTTCGCGCCGATCTTCGCCGCTTCCTGGGCGTGGCTGGGCCGGCGCGATCGCGACCCCAACCCGATCGTGAAGTTCGGCCTGGGCCTTCTGCAGGTGGGCTTCGGCTTCCTGGTGCTGGTGTTCGGCGCGAAGTTCGCCGACGGCGCGTTCAAGGCGCCGCTGTTCTTCCTAGGCATGAGCTACCTGCTGCAATCGACCGGCGAGCTGTGCCTGTCGCCGGTGGGCATGAGCGAGATCACCAAGCTCGCCCCGCCGATCCTGGTCTCGACGCTGATGGCGCTGTGGTTCCTGTCGATCAGCTGGGCCGAGTGGATCGGCGGCCTGATCGCGCAGTTCGCGGGGACCGAGACGATCGCGGGGCAGGTGCTCGATCCGGCCCGCGCGCTCGCCACCTCCACCCACGTCTTCACGGTGATCGGCTGGGCGGCGGCGGGGGTGGGCGTGCTGTTCCTGGCGCTCAGCCCGGTGCTGAAGGGCTGGGGCGCGGGCGTGAACGACGCCGTGCACACCGCGCCCGAGCCGATCGCGCCCGTGCCGGATGGCGACCGGCAGGCGGTGAACCTCGGCGTGCTGGACAACGACCGTCGGGGCTTCTGACCTAGACCGTGCCGAACACCGCGTCGGCCGCCTCGTCCGGCGAGGCGCCGCCGACGTGGATGGTCCACCACAGGGCGTAGAAGGTGAGCGGCCACCAGTGCTTGCCGCCTCTCGGGTCGGCGAAGACGCTGCCCACGGCGTCCAGGTCGCACACCTCCGCCACGCCCTCGCACGCCGCCACGCGGGGGCCGAGGTCCCTGGCGCGGGGCGCGATCCAGCTCGCGACGGGCACGGTGAAGCCCTGCTTGCGCGCCCACGGCCGCGCGGCGGGGCAGTGACGCTCCAGCCATTTGCGCAGGATCCACTTGCCGTGGCGGCCGCGCACCTTCATCCGGTCCGGCAGGCTCCAGGCGAAGGCGGCCACCTCCCGGTCGAGGAACGGCGTGCGCCCCTCCAGCCCATGCGCCATCAGCATCCGGTCGAGCTTGAGCAGCAGGTCGTTGGGCAGCCAGGTGGCGATGTCGGCCCATTGGGCCTGCTGGAGGCGCGTGAGGCCTGCCGGCCGGCCGTGCGCGGCGGCGGCGCGCCAGCGGGCGAGCGCGCCCGCGCCGCCGTCGCGAAGGAACGGTGCGTCCACCTGCGGCTCGGCAGGGCGTCCGCCTAGCCAGCGTGGCCGCAGGGCCCGGCGGTAGCGGCCGTAGCCGGCGAACAGCTCGTCCCCGCCCTCGCCGGAGAGCACGACGGTCAGCGTGCCCCTGGCCGCCTCGGCGAGCTTGTAGGTCGGCAGGCAGGCGTAGTCGGTGGTCGGGTCGTCCAGCGCGGAGGCGACCTGCGAGGCGATGCGCCAGAAGTCCTCTTCGCCGAAGGTGGTCTCCCGCCAGTCGAGGTCCAGCGCCTTCGCCACCGCCTCCGCGTGCGCCCGCTCGTCCGCCGCGCCGGGCGCGTCGAAGCCGCAGGTGAAGGCGGTGACGGGCCGGCTGCTCAGCCGCGCCATCAGCGTGGCGATGATGGTGGAGTCGATCCCGCCTGACAGGAACAGGCCGTACGGTACGTCCGACCGTTGATGGACGCGCACGCTGTCCTCGAGCGCTGCGTCGAGCGCCGCGACCGGATCAGCGGGTGCCCTAAGCGGGCCACCCGTGAGCGCTTTATGGCGGAGTTCCGCGTGACTTGAAAAGTCTTGGAGAAGAGCTCGCCCTTCGACCTCTTGAAGACTATCTGGGGGTGCGGAGGGGACGCGATCCCAGATCGAAGGCTTCAGCACGTAGTTGAGCGCAAGCAATTCGGCCGCCGCCCAAATGCGCACCGTCGGCGCATTTGAACCGAATTGCCGCAGCGCCCGGGGCTCTGATGCGAAGGCGACGCCCTCCGCTTCCTGTCGCACATACAAGGGCTTGATCCCGAACGGATCGCGCACGAGCCACGTGCGCCCGTCGCCGCCGATCAGGCAGAAGGCGTACATGCCGCGCAGGCGCTGGAACGCCGCTTCGCCCTCAAGCGCGTAGAGGTGGAGGAGGGGTTCGAAGTCGCTGCCGGTCTTCAGCCGGTCCTGCAGCCCGAACTCCTCGATCAGCTCGACGTAGTTGTAGATCTCGCCGTTGCCGACCACCGTCGAGCCGGCCGCGTGGAGCGGCTGCCAGCCGCCCTCCAGGTCGATGATCGAGAGCCGTGCGTGCGCCAGCGCCGCGCCGCCCACCGTCTCCACGCGGATGCCGTCCGGCCCCCGGTGGGCGAGCTTGCCGATCATGGCGCGGGCCTGCGTTTCGCGCTCCGCGATCGCTTCCGGCCGATCGTCAGGCGGGCCGAGTACGCCCGCGATGCCGCACATGCTGTCTGATCGTCTCTTGGGGAGCGATGGAGGCCCGCCCTCTACGCGCCGCCCCGGTCGGCCACAAGGCGGCGCCCTCAGCCGAACAGGTCGCCCGTGCGGCTGCCGGGCAGCACCGCGGGGCCGCGGGAGGAGGGGGCCGGGCCCACCGGCCGCGAAGGGCGCTGCAGCATCACCAGCGCCTCCTCCGACATCAGGTTGCTCCAGGCGGAGGCGACATTGATCGCCCGCGCGGGCTTGCCGCGCACCAGCGCCGCGGCGGCCTCGACCTTCAGCCCGATGTCGGCGGCCAGCTCCGCGAAGTCGGCCACGGTGCAGAGGTGGATGTTGGGCGTCGACCACCAGGGGTTGGGCAGGGCGCGCGTGGTCGGCATCCGCCCCCGCAGCGCCAGGGAGGCGCGCACCCGCCAATGGCCGAAGTTGGGAAAGCTGACCAGCGCCCGCTCCGCCAGCCGCGTCATCGCCTCCAGCACGGCGCGCGGGTTCTTCACCGCCTGCAGGGTGTCGCTGAGGATCACGTAGTCGAAGCCGTCGGCGGGGTATTCGGCGAGGTCGCGGTCCGCGTCGCCCTGCATCACCGACAGCCCCTTGGCGAGGCAGGCGGCCACCCCCTCCGGGCTGATCTCCAGCCCCCGCCCGTCGACCCCCTTCTCGCGCCGCAGGAGGTCCAGGAGCTCCCCCTCGCCGCAGCCGACGTCGAGCACGCGCGCATGCGGCCGCACGAGGCGCAGGATCTCCTGGAAGTCGGCGCGGGGTTCGCTCACGGCGCGGGAGGATGGACGAGGGTCGCCGATTCCGCGAGCGCTCAGGCCCCGCCGTTGAGGAAGCCGCGCATGGCGTCCTCCAACACCGGCTCGTCGAGCAAAAAGGCGTCGTGGCCCTTGTCGGTCTCGATCTCCAGGAAGCTGGGCCGCGCCCCGGCGGCGTTCAGCGCCCGCACCACGGCCCGGCTTTCGCTGGTGGGATAGAGCCAGTCGCTGGTGAAACTCGCGACCAGGAAGCGCACGGCCCGCGCGTTCTCGAACGCTTTGGCGAGCACGCCGTCGTGGGCGGCGGCGAGGTCGAAGTAGTCGGTGGCGCGGGTGATGTAGAGGTAGGCGTTGGCGTCGAAGCGGTCCACGAAGCTGGAGCCCTGGTGGCGCAGGTAGCTCTCCACCTGGAAGTCGGCGTCGAATCCGAAGCCCACCTCGGCGCGGCCCTGCAGCTCGCGGCCGAACTTCCGCTGCAGCGCGGTCTCGGACAGGTAGGTGACGTGGGCGGCCATGCGGGCGACGGCGAGGCCCTTCTCAGGCCGCCTGCCGAGCGCGAGGTAGTCGCCGCCGGCCCAGTCGGGATCGGCCATCACCGCCTGGCGGCCGACCTCGTGCAGGGCGATGTTCTGGGCGGTGTGGCGGGCGGCGCAGGCGATGGCGGCGCAGGCGTCGATCCGCTCGGGATAGCTCGCCGCCCACTGCAGCGCCTGCATCCCGCCCATCGACCCGCCGACCACCGCCGCCAGCCTCGGCACGCCGAGCGCGTCGAGTAGGCCCGCCTGCGCGCGCACCATGTCGGCGATGGTGATGACGGGGAAGTTCAGGCCGTAGGGCCGCCCCGTCGCAGGGTCGGGCGACGCGGGCCCCGTTGAGCCCATGCAGCCGCCGATGACGTTGGACGAGATCACAAACCAGCGATCGGGGTCGATCGGCCGGCCCGGTCCGACCATCAGCGTCCACCAGCCGGGGCGGCCGGTCTGCGGGTGGGGGGAGGCGACGTGCTGGTCGCCGGTTAGGGCGTGGCAGACAAGGACCGCGTTGGAGCCGTCCGGGGCCAGCTTACCGTAGGTCTTGTAGGCAACCTCCACGTCGCGGAGCGTTCGCCCGCAGTCCAGCGGCAGGTCGCCGATGCGCGCGACCGCCCCCGCCGTCTCCACCGTGTGCAGGCCGCCGTCGTTCACGCCGCCTTGCACGCCCGGTCGGCGGCGGTGTCAATGGCGGCGAGCGGGTTGGCGGAGGCGGGACGCGATGGGCGCTGTGGGCAGGACGGTCGGGGTCGGGGCTGTGGCGGTCGTCGTCGTCGCCGGGATCGCGGTGGGCCGCACGCTCGCGCTGAAGCCTACATCCGTTGGCTTGGCGACCCCCGCTGCCTCCGTCCCCTTCGACCTGTCGGCCGCGGCGGCGCACCTGGGCGAGGCGGTCCGCATCCAGACCGTCAGCCACCAGGACCCGGCGGCCAACGACACCGCCCAGTGGACCGCGCTTCACGCCTGGCTGGCGAGCACCTACCCCCACTTCGCCGCCGCCGCGACGCGGGAGGACGTGCCGGGGACCGCCGCCCTGGTCTGGACCTGGCCTGGGAGCGACCGTTCGCTCGCGCCGGTGATCCTGATGGCGCACCAGGACGTGGTGCCGGTGGACCCGGCCACGCTCGCCGCGTGGAGGCGGGAGCCCTTCTCCGGGGTGCTGGCGGACGACGCCGTCTGGGGCCGCGGCTCGGTGGACGACAAGGGCTCGCTCGTGGGGCTGATGGAGGCGGGGGAGGCGCTCGCAGCGTCGGGCTTCAAGCCGAAGCGCACGGTGATCCTGGTATCCGGACACGACGAGGAGGCGGGCGGGACCGGCGCGCGCGCGGCCGCCGAACTTTTGCGCGCCAGGGGCGTGCACGCGCTCTACGCGCTGGACGAGGGCTCCGCGGTGCTCGCCGACCATCCCGTCACCAAGGGGCCGGCGGCGCTGATCGGCGTGGCGGAGAAGGGCTACGCGACGCTGCGGATCACCGCGCGGGGGGCGGGGGGCCACTCCTCGGCCCCTCCGAAGGAGGACGCGGCGCTGGCGGTGGCCGAGGCGGTGGTGCGGATCGCGGGCAGACCGCACCCCCTGCGCTACGGCGGCTTGGCGGACGCGATGATGCGCGGTCTCGCCCCCGCCACGCCCTTCGTCACCCGCATGGCGATCGCCAATCCCTGGCTGTTCGGGCCGCTCCTGAAGGCGCAGTTCGCCGCCAGCCCGCAGGGTGCGGCCATGCTGCACACGACGCTCGCGCCGACGATGCTGGAGGGATCGCCCAAGGACAACGTGCTGCCCGAGGTGGCGATCGCGCGCATCAACTACCGCATCCTGCCGGGCGACAGCTCTCAGGCGGTGATGACGCGCGCGGCCGAAGCGGTGCGCGGCCTGCCCGTGGCGCTCGCCTTCGAACCCACGCCGCGCGAGACCTCGCCGGTCTCGTCCGCGACATCGGAGGGCTGGCGGCAGGTGACGGGCGCGCTGGCCGGCAGCTACGGCGGCAGGCCGCCCCCGATCGCGCCGACGCTGGTGATCGCGGCCACCGACAGCCGCTCGATGTCGGGCGTGGCGACCGACGTCTACCGCCTGCAGCCGATCGGGTTCCGCCTCGCCGACACCGAGATGATCCACGGCGTCAACGAGCACCTGCGCCTGACCG
>CAZZZR010000046.1:0-13594 GCA_964658605.1 uncultured Caulobacter sp.
GGGCGCGCCGCGGGCAAGGCGTCCAGCCGTTCCGCGATCCACCGCCCCCGGCTGCGGGCGAAGTCGGCCGCCTCCTTCAGGCGGCGCGCGGAGGGCGCGGTCGCCACGGCCTCCGCGTGGGCGGCGTCGATGCGGATGGAGACGCGCGACGCCCGCTCGGAGACCCGCAACCGCACCGCGTGGCCGCCGACGTCGATCACCGCGCCGTCGGCCAGTCGGGGGGCGGACCGGAAGAGGGAGAGGGGCACCGCCGACCCGCTAGCACGAGTCCCGCAGCGTCAGGCGCCTTCGCGTGCCGCGACGAACGCCCTCACGCGCGGATAAATCTCCTCGCGGAAGCGGCGACCGTTGAATACGCCGTAGTGACCCACCTGCGGCTGCACATAGAGCGTCTTCATCGCATCCGGAATGTTGCGGCAGAGGCCGTGCGCCGCCTGCGTCTGGCCGACGCCCGAGATGTCGTCGTGCTCGCCCTCCACCGTCATGAGGGCGATGTCCTCGATCGCGGCGGGGTCGATCTTGCGTCCCCGGTGCTCCAGCAGGCCTCGCGGCAGAAGATGGCGCTGGAACACGTAGTCGATAGTCTGCAGATAGAACTCCTCGGTCAGGTCGAGCACGCTCAGGTATTCGTCGTAGAACTCAAGGTGCTTGTTGGAGGCGTCGCCGTCACCCTTCACAAGGTCGTTGAAATACTGCTTGTGCGCAGCGTTGTGCTTGTCGGCGTTCATGCTCATGAAGCTGTAGAGCTGCACGAACCCTGGATAGACGCGCCGCATCACCCCCGGATAGGGCGGCGGCACCGTGTGCACCATGTTGGAGCGGAACCAGGCGAAGGGCCGCTCGGCCGCCAATTCTGTGGGCGCCGTCGGGGCGAGCCGCGCGTCGATCGGGCTGCCCATGAAGGTCATCGACGCCGGGCGCGAGGGATCGCCGTCCTCGGCCATCAGCGCGGCGGCCGCGAGCACCGCGGGTCCGGGCTGGCACACGGCGACGACATGGCTGCGAGGGCCCATCGCCGTCAGCATGGTCCGGATGTGGTCGACGTAGTCGTGGAAGTCGAACCGGCCCTCCGAGATCGGCACCTCCCGGGCGTTCGACCAGTCGGTGACGTAGACCTCGTGGTCCTGCAGGAAGGCCTGGACCGTGCCGCGCAGCAGGGTGGCGTAATGGCCGGACAGCGGCGCCACGATCAGGACCGGCGGCTCGATCACCCGACGGCCGGCCTTGCGCAGGTCGGCCCAGTCGCGCGCGAAGTGGATCAGCCGGCACCAGGGCGAGCTCCACTCCACCTGCTCGCGCACACGCACGAGATGGCCGTCGATCTCCACCTGGTGGATGCGCCACTCCGGCTTGCCGTAGCGGCGGGTGACGTTGGCGAACAGGTCGGCGGCGGCGGAGGCGTTGCGGCCGAAGACGGAGTCCCGCGCCGGGTTGCCGGGCGAACTCCAGAAGTCCCGCGCCATGCGCGCGGCCAGCCTCCAGGGCTGCGCGGCCTGGTAGCCCATCTCGTTCAGGGCGTAGAGCATCGCGGCGTCCTCCGCTGGTTCCCGCCATGGTGAATGACGTTCACTAGCATTCGCTGAACATCGGGCTTCGGTTGCGCGGGCGCCAGCGCGTTAGCGTCATGGGAGAGCGGAACGTTGCGTCGTCAGCCCCGGCGAATGGCGGTGCGGACGGCCTGGGCGATGGCGTCGGGCCCTTCCTGCTCCGAGAGCGCCGGCAGCCGGAACCGCCCCGAAGGATCCATCAGGTAGACGAAGCCGCCATGGTCCATGTCGTAGCCCCCGTCGGCCCGGGGATGCTTGCGGTAGAAGACGTGGTAGGCGCGCGCCGCCCGGGCGACCTGGTCGGGCGTCCCCGTCAACCCTACGGCGCCCTTGGGGAAGCCGGGCTGCGCCAGATAGGCCTTCATCTCGGCGGGATGGTCGCGATCGGGATCGACGGAGACGAACACCACCTGCGTCTTGCCCGCGTCCGGACCCAGCCGGTCCTGCGCCGCCGCCAGCGCCTGCAGCGTCGTGGGGCAGACGTCGGGGCAGGAGGTGTAGCCGAAGAAGACCAGGCTCCACTTCCCCTTCAGGATCGACTGATCGACCGACCGGCCGTCCTGGTCGAGCAGGCGGAAGGGGCCGCCGATCGACGCCGCGGCCTGCGCCGCTGCGGACTCCATGGGGTCGGCGGACGGCTGGGCGGCCTGCCGGGCGACTCCGGCCGCGATCGCGGCGGCGGCCGCGCGGCCTGCGCCTTTCGTTCGCCCCGGGGGTGCGCCATCCTGCCCCGCCCCGCCGCGCCCACCGGACTCCTCGCCCATGCCCTTGGCTCCCATCGCCGTCCGGCTTCCGCGGCTGTTCGCGCGGACGGCGTATCGCGGGCCGGATAGGCGCGCGCCCACCGCGGCGCAAGCGAGCCGCGACAGCTTCGAGGCCAGCGCCGAGGGCCGGCTGTGGGACTGGGCGTCGGCGCGCCAGGGCCTGCGCCTGCGCACGCTCATCCTGCTGCGCTGGGTGTCGCTGGGCGGCCAGCTCGCGGGGCTGACCTACGTGGCGGCGGCGCTCGGCGTGCGGCCCGCGCTCCAAGCCGCCTTCGGGGTCGTGGCGCTCGCGGGGGCGATCAACTTCGCCCTGTCGGTCATCTGGCCGCAGGCGCGGCCGGCCGGGCGGCGGGAGTCGCTGCTGCAGCTCGGCTTCGACATCGCCCAGCTGGCGCTTGTGCTCGGGCTGACCGGGGGGGTGGAGAACCCGTTCGTGATCGTGCTTCTGGCGCCCGTCGCCGTGGCGGCCGCGACCCTGCCCAGCCGCTCGGCCGCCCTGACCGCGGGCCTCGCGCTGCTGGCGGTGGCCGTGATCGCGACCTGGTGGCAGCCGCTGCCCTGGCGCGACAACACGGTGCTGATCCTGCCCGCCCTCTACCGCGTGTGGGTGCTGGCGGCGGTGGCGGCGGGGATCGTGTTCACCGGCCTCTACGCCTGGCAGGCGCAGGCCGAGGCGCAGCGGATGGAGCTGGCGCTCGCCGCGACGCAGGCGGTCCTGGCGCGCGAGCAGCGGCTGTCGGCCCTGGGCGGGCTCGCCGCCGCCGCCGCGCACGAGCTCGGCACGCCGCTGGCGACCATCCAGGTCGTCACCAAGGAGATGCTGCGCGAGCTCGAGCCCGGCTCGAGCGTGCACGAGGACGTGATGCTGCTCTCCGGCCAGGCCGAGCGGTGCCGCGACATCCTCAAGCGCCTATCCGCCAGCCCCGAGGCCAGCGACGTCCGCCACGACCGCATGAGCCTCAGTCAGCTGATGGACGAGATCAGCGAGGCGCACCGGCACGGCCCGATCAGCGTCGAAGGCGAGGTGAACTGTGCGGTGGGGGCCGCCATCCTGGAGGTGCGCCGCCAGCCCGAGGTGCTGCACGGCCTCTCCGCCTTCGTGGAGAATGCGATCGACTTCGCCGCCTCCATCGTGGAGGTCACCGCCTACTACGACGCGGAAATGCTGCAGATCGAGGTGCGCGACGACGGTCCCGGCTTCCCGCCCGAGGTCATGGCGCGCCTCGGCGAACCCTACGTCACCACCCGCCCGCACGCGGAGGGCAGCCGCTCCAACCACCTCGGGATGGGCCTGGGCTTCTTCATCGCCAAGACGCTGCTGGAGCGCACCGGCGGGGCGGTGGAGTTCCGCAACGCGCGTCGCGGGGGCGCGGTGATCTCCACCCGCTGGGCGCGCCGCCGGATCGAGGCCCCGCCGGACCCGCCTATCTGAAGGGGTTGAACCGGCGGCCGAATGCGACATTGTGTCCACGGAAGGTTCGCGCGGACGCCCGCGCGGCGCCCGCGAAGGGAAACCACCACATGACCGACGTCTCCGCCGCTGTCGCCGCCCTCCCGGAGAAGACGCTCCTGGTTCTCGACGACGATGGGCCGTTGCGGACGCGGCTGGCGCGGGCGCTGGAGAGCCGGGGCTTCGAGGTCATGCCCTGCGCCTCGGTGGCGGAGGCGATCGCCAAGGTGCGCGAGACGCCGCCCGCCTTCGCCGTCTGCGACCTGCGCCTGGAGGACGGCAACGGCTTGGACGTGGTCGAGGTGATCCAGGAGGTGCGGCCCGACGCGCGGGTCGTGATGCTCACCGGCTACGGCAACATCGCCACCGCGGTGGCCGCGGTGAAGGCCGGCGCGGTGGACTACCTGCCCAAGCCCGCCGACGCCGACGACGTGGCCCGCGCCCTGCTCGCCGCCCGCGAGGGGGGAGCGCCTCCGCCGCCCGAGAACCCCATGAGCGCCGACCGGGTGCGGTGGGAGCACATCCAGCGGGTCTACGAACTCTGCGGCCACAACATCAGCGAGACGGCGCGCCGCCTGAACATGCACCGGCGCACTCTGCAGCGCATCCTGGCCAAGCGCGCCCCGCGCTAGCCGACCTCGAAGGACTTCGCCATGATCCGCCCCGCCGTCGCCGTCGCCGTCGCCGCGCTGTTGCTCGCCGGCTCCGCCTCCGCCGCGCAGATGGCGACGCCCGCCGTGAAGCCCGCAACGCCTGCGAAGGCCGCTCCCGCCGCCAAGTCGGCGCCGGTGGCGCATTCGGCCGCTTCAATCGACTGCTCCAAGCAGGCCGACGCCAAGGGCCTGCACGGCAAGGCGCGCAAGACGTTCCGCTCCAGCTGCAAGGCGTCCGCCAAGAAGGGCTGATCCGAGGCTTCAGGTCACGTGGACGTGGTTCGTTCGTTTGGGCCGTCGTTGTCCCGCGGCGTCCTCAGGCGTGGCGAGGCCTCGCTAGACGTCAGTCCGACCTAGGCGGCGGCGCGCTCGTCCAGGGAGGAAAGCGCCTCGTCCATCACGGCCTGAAGGCGGGCGATCTCGATGGGCTTGGGCACGTGCGCGTCCATGCCCGCGGCGAGGTAGTCGCGGACCTGATGGGTCATGGCGTTGGCCGAAAGGGCGATGATCGGCGTTCGGGCGCGCCCCTCCGCGGCCTCGGCGTCCCGGATCGCCCGGGTGGCCGCGACGCCGTCGAGCACCGGCATCTGGATGTCCATCAGGATCACGTCGAAGTCGCCTGTGCGCCACGCTTCGACGGCCTGCGCCCCATCGTCGACGAGATGCAGCTCGACGTCGAACACCTGCATGATGGTGGAGAGCACCAGCCGGTTGGTGGCGTTGTCCTCGGCGGCCAGCACTCTCAGCACGCCCTCGCGCCGCGCCGGGATCGAAGCCGCCGGAGCCGGGGCGGCCGATGGGGGGACAGGCGCTCCGCCCGAACGGGAGGTCGCTTTGGCCGCCGCGGCGACGGCGGGCAACGGGGCGCGGATGCGGAAGCGAGCGCCTTGCCCCGGGCGGCTGTCCACCTCGATGGCGCCGCCCATCAGGGCCACGAGCTCCCGGCAGATCGCCAAGCCTAGCCCGGTGCCGCCGAAGCGGCGCGTGGTCGAGCTGTCGCCTTGGGTGAAGACGTCGAACAGGTCGGGCATCAGGTCGGAGGCGATGCCTACGCCGGTGTCGCGGACCTCCAGCTCCAGGCCTTCGCGCCCGTCCTCGCCCGTCCCGCGCAGGCGCACCCGCACGCCGCCCACGGCGGTGAACTTGACCGCGTTGGAGACGAGGTTGACGGCGATCTGGCGCAGCCGGACGCCATCGCCCCGCCTGAGCCCCTCGCATTCGGGCGCGATCTCGACGGAGAGGGTCAGCCCCTTGTCGGCCACCAGGGCCGAGAAAGCCTCGCACGCTCCCCGCACGATGGCGGCCGCGTCGATGTCGGCGATCTCCAGCTCCAGCCGTCCGGCTTCGATCTTCGAGACGTCCAGCACGTCGTTCAGGATCGCCAGAAGCGCCTGCCCGCTGTCGTGCACCACCTCCAGCCGCGCGCGCTGGGTGGGGTCGAGCTCGCCCAGCGCGATCACCTGCGTCATGGCGAGCACGCCGTTGAGGGGCGTGCGGATCTCGTGGCTCATGTTGGCGAGGAACCGGCTCTTCATCCGGTTGGCCGCCTCGGCCGCATCTCGGGCCGCAGTCAGTTCGGCCAGGGTCAGCCTCAGCGCGCCGTCGTTCGCCTCCAGGCGGGCCAGCAGCGCATTGAAGCTTTCCGTGAGCCGCCCGACCTCGTCACGAGGCCCCGGGGGCGCGCGCATGCTGAAGTGCTCGGCCGTCCTCACGCCCGCCATCACCGCCGCCAGCTCCTGCACCGGCTCGGTGACCCGCCGGGCGAGCAGTCGCCCTATGAACAGGGCGAGGCCGGTGGCGGCGAAGAACAACGCTCCGCAGACCGCGAGGTAGTGGGACAGGATCGCCGACAGCCGGTCGGGCGCGCCCCACAGCCGGACCTCGCCGACGCTACGCCCACGCAGAACGACGGGCGCGCGTGCGATGCTCTGGGGGGCGGCTGGCGCGGAAGAGGGACGCGTCCGCCCGGCGATCAACGCGCCCCGAGCGTCGGTCAGCTCTCCGCGGGTCGAGCCGGAAACGGGATCGATCAGCCGCAGGGCCCCGGCGGGATCGCGGCCGTCCTGCAGGCGCGCGGCGGCGTCGGCGGCCACCATTTCTGCGACCGCCTTCTGGCTGCCGACGAAATCGGCGGCGTTCTCGCGCTGTTGCACGACGAAGAACACCGCACTGGCCACGCACAGGACGCCGGTGGCCGCGCCGACCGCGGCGGCGGCGATCCGGCTTTGGATCGAGATGCCGCCCCACCGCCACCCTGATTCGCGCCGCGACGTCATGTGTCGGGACTTCCGCTCCTGCAGGCGATCGTCGCCGTGACAGGCCTCATTAGCCGAGCAAGCCTAACCGATCGCTTATGCGCTCGCGTCCCACCGCGCCCGAAACCTGCGCCGCCCCACGTTCCAACCGTCGAATGCAACCAACGGATGGTTGGACAACCGTTAAGGATTTGTTCATCTTTAACGGCAGGCACGCCCTGTGCTGGAGGGATGAGTATGGAAAAGGTTCTGGTCGCCAAGACGCTGGCGAATAAGCTGTTCGCGGCGGAGGATGCGGTGGACGAGGCGCTGGTGAAGGCCTCGACGCTGCTGTCGGGCATGATCGAGGCGAAGGCGCAACTGAACGTCTCGCTGTCGACGGCCGATCCGGCCGTCGCCAAGGTGGCGGAAGCCATCGCCGCGCTCACCGCCTCGCGCAGCGCGATGGTGGCCGCGCACAACCAGCTTGAGGAAAGCAAGCTGCGCATGGGCATCCGGACCAAGATGACGCCCGTCGGGAAGCCGGACGCCTTCTTCGCCACCCCCGCCGCCGACCTGCGTGAAGCCGGCTGACGCATCATTTGGTTAACCGCCCCAGCGTAGGGTTCGCCCATGGCGACCCATGCGTTGGGGCATTACATCTTGTGGATCGTGGGGGCGACGACCTTCGCGGTCTGCTTTCTCGCGTGGAAGCGCGGGGGTGTGGCTGAGCGCTACGGCGCGACCATGGTGACGGCGGCCTGGACCCTGGCCCTCATCTTTGAAAGCTTATTCGCAAACTGGGGGCCCTCGCTGTGGGTCGTCTCGGTGCCCATGCTTGTTTGCGACTTCCTGCTTTCTTTCGGCCTCTTGGTGCTCGCCTTGCGATTCGCCAGCCTTTGGGTAGGTGCGGCAATGTTGGCGCAGAGCGCGCAGCTCGGGATGCACGCCTTCTTCATCGCCGACGGGGGCCGCGCGCGATTGGCCTTCGCGGAGGGGTCCAACATCTGCAGTGGCGTGCTGCTCGCCGCGCTCCTGCTGGGGACGCTCTCGAGCTGGCGCCGGCGGGTGATGCGGCAGCGGGAGGGGCTCGCGCTCCCGGCTTGATCACCCTGCGACCGCGCCCGTCGCCTCGCGCGCGCGCGCTTCGATCCGCCCCCAGTCTCCGTCGCGGATCGCCGCCTCCGGGGCCATCCAGGAGCCGCCCAGGCACGGCACGGTGTTCAGCGCCAGGAAAGCGCCCGCCGTCTCCGCAGTGATCCCACCTGTGGGGCAGAAGCGCATCTGGGGAAAGGGTCCGGCCAGCGCCTTCAGGTACGCCAGCCCCCCCGCGGGAACGGCCGGGAAGAACTTCATGGTGCGGTAGCCGTGCTCCAGCCCGGTCATCACGTCCGACGGGTTGGCCGCGCCCGACAGGTAGCCCAGGCCCATCGCCGCGGCGGCCTCGAGCATCGGAGCCGACGTTCCGGGAGAGACAGCGAAGGTCGCTCCCGCGGCCTTAGCGGCCTCCAGGTCGGAGACGCTCAGGCAGGTGCCGCAGCCGACCACCGCCTCGGGAACCTCCTCCGCCGCGGCGCGGACGGCGTCCAGGCCGGCCGCCGTCCGCAGGGTGATCTCGACCGTCCGCACCCCCCCGGCCGCGAGCGCCCTAGCCAGCGGCGCGCCCGCGCGCCAATCCTCCACCGTCACCACCGCGATCAGGCGCGAGGCCGCGACGGTGGCCGCGATCAGGGTCTCGGGGGAGGGCGGGGGAGCGGGGTGGGTCATGGTCATCCGGTGTTGCGAAGCCCGGCGGCGACGCCTGAGATGGTGAGTTGCAGGGCCAGGTGCAGCCGCGGCTCGACCTCGCCCTCCGGCAGGCGACGGAGGCGGCCCAGCAACTCCACCTGCAGGTGGTTGAGCGGCGCGATGGTCAGCGCTCCCGCCCGTACGGTCTCCAGGAGCTCGGGGCGGTCGTCGAGCAGCCGCCCCCCCCCACGCACCGCCAGCGCGAGCGCGCAGGCGGCGGCGTGTTCGTCGCGGATGGCGGCGAAGATGCGTTCCCCCGCCGCGCGGTCGGCGGCGAGCGCGGCGTATCGGGCGGCGATCTGCATATCGCTCTGCGCCAGCGCCAGCTCCATGCCCGCGAACATGGGCTTGAGGAAGCCCGCCGCCCCCTCGAGGTCGCGTAGGGCTTCCGCCGAGAGGCCCGCCGCCTTCGCTCCGGCCGCGACGCCGTACCAGGCGGGGATCGGCATGCGCGCCTGGGACCAGGAGAAGACCCAGGGGATCGCCCGCAGGTCCTCGATCCTGCGGCTCCTGGTGCGCGAGGCGGGGCGGCTGCCGATCTTCAGCTGCGTCACCTCGCCGGCGGGCGTGGCCGACCAGAAGAAGTCCTCAAAGGCCGGGTCGTCGTAGACGAGGGCGCGGTAGGCGGCGAACGCGGCCTGCGAGAACCGATCGAGCGCCTGTTCGGCGCCCGCGTCCGACGCCACGCGGCCGAGCGCGTCGCGGCCGGATGCGCTGGCGACCACCACGGCGCAGGCGAGGGCGTCGAGGTTGCGGCGGGCGGTGGGCGTGTCGCCGTAGAGGCGCGAGATCATCTCGCCCTGCTCGGTCAGCCGGATGCGCCCTTGGACCGTGCCGGCCGGCTGGGCGGCCACCGTCTCCGCCGTCGGACCGCCGCCGCGGCCCACCGAGCCGCCGCGTCCGTGGAAGAACTGCAACGGCGCGCCCGCCTCGCGCGCCACCGCCGTGAGGGCCGCAGCCGCCTGCGCCGCGCCCCGACGCGAGGTGAGGAAGCCGCCGTCCTTGTTCGAGTCCGAATAGCCCAGCATCACCTCCTGCACCCGCCCCGCACGCAGGGCGGAGGCGAGCGGCAGGGCCAGCCACCGGCGCAGGATCTCGGGGCCGGCCTCCAGGTCGGCGATCGTCTCGAACAGCGGCGAGACGAGGAGGCGGCTGTCGGCGTCGGGGCCGCCGCGCACCAGCCCCGCCTGCTTCATCAGCACGTAGGGCTCAAGGATGTCGCTGACGCTGGCGCTCTTGGAGACGACGTAGCGGCCCATGGCGCGCCCGCCGTAGCGGGCCAGCACCTCGGCGGCGGCGTCCATCACGGCCAGTTCCTTGACCGTCTCCTCCGAATATTCGGCGAAGGGAGAGCGCAGAGGGCGGCCGTTCGCCAGCTCCGCCAGCAGGAGCGCGACACGCCCGCCCTCGTCCAGCGCCAGGTAGTCGATCTCGGGCGAGACCTTGGCGAACAGCTCGGCCAGGGTGCGCTCGTGAACGTCGGCGTTCTGCCGCAGGTCGACGGCCATGAGGTGGAAGCCCAGGCACCGCACCGCCTGGATCAGCGAGCGCAGCTTGCGCCCCACGATCCGCGCGCCCCCGTGCCGCAGCAGCGAGTCGCGGATCGTCTCCAGCTCGCGCAGGAAATGGTCGGCGTCCTCGTAGGGAGGCGCGGCGTCGTGGGGCCGTCGGCGTCCCAGCTTCGCGCGGGTGGCGCGCAGCCGGTCGGTCATGTGGATCAGGATGCGGCGGTAGGGCTCGTCGGCGCGGTGGACGGACCGCTCGCCCGCCTGTCGGGAGAGGCGGTTCAGCTCGGGCGTCACCTCGACCATCGAGGTGGACATGCCGAAGTCGTCGCGCAGCGCCTCGACCTCGCGCAGGTAGACGGACAGCACCAGCTCGGCCTGGCTGCGGTAGGCCTCCCGCAGGGTGTCGCCGTTCACGCCCGGGTGGCCGTCGCGGTCGCCGCCGAGCCAGGAGCCGAGCGTCAGCAGCGGCGGCAACTCGTCCGCCTCCAGCGCATCGCTCCAACCCTCGTAGAGTTCGGCCATGGCGGGCAGGATCGCGCGGCGCACGATCTCGAGCGCGTTCATCACTTCGTCGCCGACGGTGATGCGGTCGGGGCGGTTCAGCCGCGTGGTCCACAAGAGCGCCACCTCGCGGAACAGGCGCTCGCGCAGGCGCCGCTCGATGTCGGGCGGCAGGTGGTGGCGGCGCAGCGCCATCAGCCGCACGATCTCCACCTCCCGGTCCGAGACGCTGCGGCGGCGCATCTCGGTGGGATGGGCGGTGAGCACGGGCACGATGTCGAGCCGGTCCAGGGCCATCGCGCCGCGGCCCACCGCCTTCAGCGCTGAAGGCAGCGTGCGGGGTGCGGAGCCGTCGCCCGCCGACTGGGCCTCGGCGTAGAGCTTGCGGCCGGTGACGTCCTCGGCAATGTCGGCGAGCAGCGCCTGCAGCGCGCCGGCGCGCGCCAGGAACACCGCTTGGTCGAGGTCGAGCCCCTCGGCCTCCGCCTTCAGCGCGGAGGCGTCGCCCGTCTGCATCGCCTTGACCGACATCTGGCGCACGGCCAGCAGGCGTTCGGCCGCCTCGTCGCCTTCGAGGTAGCGGACCGCCTCGTCCAGGAGCCCGCTCAGGAAGCGTGCGTTCTGCCGCACCGCGCGGGACGCGGCCGGTTCGCTCGGCGAGGACGGCTTGGGCTTGGGCGACGCGAGGTCGGTCACGGGCGGGCTCCGGGGCGTCCTCCCTGCCCTAGCGGCAGCCGCGACCGGCGTCGACCACCATCGGCGACGCGCGCCCGCTTCGTGCGTTAGGAACGGGCATGACCGCCCGCGACCTGCCCAACCTGCTGACCGCCCTGCGCCTCCTGCTGGCGCCCGCGGTGTACGGAGCGCTGGCGGTCGCCTTCTTCGGCGGCCCGGCGCGGGCCTTCGGATGGGAGCTGTTCGCGCTCGTCGCCTTCGTCGTCGCCGCCGTCACGGACTATTTCGACGGGATGCTGGCGCGGAAGTTCGACGCGACGTCTCCGTGGGGCGCGATGCTGGACCCCATCGCCGACAAGATCGCGGTCGCCGCCGTGGTCGTCGGCCTCGCGCCGCTTTGGCCTGCGACCGCCATCCCCGGGGTGCTGATCCTGTTCCGCGAGGTGCTGGTCTCCGGCCTGCGCGAGACGGGCGCGAGCCGCGGACTCACGTTCCCGGTCACGAAGCTCGCCAAGTGGAAGACCACAGTGCAGCTCGTCGGCCTCACGGCGGCCATCGCGGCGTTGATGCAGCCCGTGCTCGGCGCGCCTGCGCTCATCCTGCTATGGCTGGCGACGGCGCTGACGTGGTGGACGGGCTGGCAGTACGTGGACGCCGCACGCTCCCAGCTTCGGGGCTAGATCATCGGGTCAGGCGATGGCGACGATCTCGACCTCGCCGCCCGCCACCGTGGCCACGTCGCCGACAGCCTTGCCCATCAGCGCCCGCGCCAGCGGCGAGACGTAGGAGACGCGGCCCTGCGTCGGGTCCGCCTCGTCTTCTCCCACGATGCGCCAGCGCTGTTCGCGCCCGTCGTCGCGCTCGATCGCAACCGTGGAGCCGAAGCGCACGCGGCCGTCGTCCTGCGGCTCGGGCTGGAGCTGCGCCGAGGCCCGCCGCGCGCCCCAGTAGCGCAGGTCGCGGGTGGCCCGCGCCATCGCGGTGCGGTCGGCATCGACCCCGCCCTTGGCCTGCGCGGAGCCATAGGCGTCCCGCGCCGCCCCCAGCTCCGCCTCGATCGCCGCAAGGCCGGAGGCCGTCACGAGGTTGGCGTTGGGCGAAATCGGCCGGTCCGGCAGGTCGGCGGCCTGCGCCTCGTAGTCCTGCTCTTTAGTGAAGGCGACGCTCATGGAGAGCCAACGCCGCCCACCCGAGGCAGGTTCAGCCCTGCCGCCGCACCAGCTTGCTGTAGTCGTCCATCAGCGAGAGCGAGATGTTGCCGGGGGTGAAGCGGTGTTCGCCGATCTCGCTCACGGGCGTGACCTCGGCGGCGGAGCCGGTGAGAAAGCATTCGTTGAAGGTGGAGAGTTCCTCCGGCTTGATGTGGCGCTCCACCACCTCGATCCCGGCCTTCTGCGCGAGCGAGATCACCGTCTGGCGGGTGATGCCGTTCAGGAAGCAGTCGGGCGTGGGCGTGTGCAGGGCGCCGTCGCGCACGAAGAAGATGTTGGCGCCCGTTCCCTCGGCCACATAGCCGCGGCTGTCGAGCATCATGGCGTCCTGGTAGCCCTTCGCCTCGGCGGCGTGCTTGGACAGGGTGCAGATCATGTAGAGGCCCGCCGCCTTGGACTCCCACGGCGCGGCGTCGGCGGCGGGGCGGCGGTAGATGGCGTGGTCCAGCCGGATGCCGCGCTTCTTGGTCTCCGGGTCGAAGTAGCTCGGCCAGGGCCAGACGGCGATCGCCACGTGGATCTTGGCTTGCTGGGCGGGCACGCTCATCTGCTCGGAGCCGCGCCAGACGACCGGGCGCATGTAGGCGTCCTCCATCCCCGCGCGCTTGACGCTCTCCTTGCAGGCTTGGTCGATCTCGGCCACGCTGAAGGGGATCGTCATGTCGAGGATGCGGGCCGAGTTGAACAGGCGCTCGGTGTGGCGGGTCAGTTCGAAGATCTCGCCGCCGTAGATGCGCTGGCCCTCGAATACGCAGGAGGCGTAGTGCAGGCCGTGGGTCAGCACGTGGATCTTCGCGTCGCGCCAGGGCACGAATTGGCCGTCGAACCAGATCCAGCCGTCACGATCGTCGAAGGGGACCAGCGCCATTGCAATTTTCCACCGGCGTAAAGTTTGAGCGCGGCAAACTAGAGCCCTTGGCCACGGGGTCAACGGCGCAGGCGCCTCCGGCGCGTCGGCTGTGACCGCGTCCGTCGACGCACGGCTGGTGTTGAGTGCGCCCGAGCTCGACGCGGCGCTGGAGCAGCTCATCGTCGGCGAGGCCGCGATCTGGACCCTGGCGGACGACGCGCTCGCCGCCCGCTCTGAGGCGGACGCCCGCCTGGGCCGCGGCCACTGGCGCGCCGCCTTCCTGATCAAGCGCCGGCCGGGGATCGGCGTGAAGGAGTTGGCGGCGCTGACGGGGCTCTCCAAGCAGGGCGCCAGCCGCATCCTGCGCGACCTGGAGGATGCGGCGCTGGTGGAGAAGGCCCCGGGCGAGGACG
>CAZZZR010000047.1:0-13538 GCA_964658605.1 uncultured Caulobacter sp.
CGTCAGGCGCGACCTTGGGTAGCACATGCGGCGCGGTCAGATCGGCAATATCCGTGTTTGAGATTGCCGCGAAAAAGAGTCCGACGAAAATCGCCGTAAAAGTCAGTCCCGCAATGCAGCCAACTGCTTTCGCTCTGTTCATGACGCCTCCGAAGACATCCGTTTAGACCGATATCGCTAAAATTGTCAATATTTTTAACCCATTGCAATGCTCGTTTGCCGCGACACACGCCCCCAGGCTGGACTTGAGAATTCCCGCCCTTTATAAACTGCCCCCTGCCCTCGGGCGGGCGCGTAGCTCAGCGGGAGAGCACACCCTTCACACGGGTGGGGTCGTAGGTTCAATCCCTACCGCGTCCACCATTTCCCCCCGCTATTTCTCCCCCAGCCTCAGGAAGCGCGCGGCGTTGTCGTGCAGGATGTCGCGCTTCTGTGCGGGCGTGAGGAAGTCGGCGCTTGTGATCGCCTCGATGGCGGGACCGATCGCGCCGGGCCAGACCATCTGGTCCGAGCCGAACATGATCCGCTTGCCGTAGCCCGCCTCCACCAGCCGCCGCAGGTAGCGGTGGAACTCCGCGCGGGGCTGGGTGAAGTCGATTACCGCGGTGTCCACGTAGATCTGCGGGAAGGCGTACATCAGCGCGATCATTCGGTCCGCGTTCGGCCAGCCGGCGTGCATGACGTAGAGGCGCAGCTTCGGGTGGCGCTTCAGCACCGGTTCCAGCCGCAGGGGGTCGCCCGCCTCCATGCTGAAGGCCTTCATGCCGAGCGTGACCGCGCCCGGAGGGCCGGGCCCGACGTGGAGGGCGGCAGGAATGTCCAGCTCTTCCGCCAGCGACCAGTACGGCTCGAGGCGCGGGTCGTCGGGCGCGGCGCCTTCGTACTGCGCCCCGATCTCGCCGATCACCGCCAGGCGGCCGGCCTTGCGCAGCGCGCGCAGCGTCGGGATGGTCTTGGCGTCGGGCAGGCCCAGGCCGATCGCGGGGATGATGCGGCGCGGCTCCTCCCGCCGCCACGCCTCGACCCGATCCGGGTCGCCGCTGGTGACGGCGGTGATGTCGTAGCGGCGCAGGGCGGCGAGCGACTCCTCGCGCAGGGCGTCGTCGTCCTTCGCCGACCAGATCGGGTGTTTGCAGATCGGCGTCTTGAACGTCTTGGCGGCGTAGGTCGCGCTGTCCCAGCGGGTGTCGGCGACCGGCATGTCGTCGTAGGGCGCGCAGATCACGACCGGCGGCGGCCCCTGGTCGCTCGCCGAGAGCGCGTGCAGGTGCACGTCGATGATCGGCCCTGCGACGGCGGCGACGGGCGAGGCCGCCTGCGCGGAGGCGCCCATCGCGGCCGCCGCGATCCCCGCGGCCGCCCACACGCTCCACCTCATCGCCCACCCCCGCCTCGCCCTGGCCGAAAGGCTAGAGAGCGGCGAGGAAGGCCACAAGCCGGATCAGGTCAGCAGATAGGCGTGGCCGAACACGCTGTCCGAGGTGTGGTCGTAGACGATGTATTCGATGTTGCGCAGCGTGTCGGTCCCGTCCGGCGAGCCGGCGCGCAGGTCGGTGACGGTGTAGCTGCCGTCGGCGTTGTGGACGATGCCGTAGTCGCCCAGCTTGCCCGAGAAGAGCGCGTAGTCGGTCCCGTCTCCGCCATCCAGCGTGTCGTTCCCCGCGCCGCCGATCAGCCAGTCGGAGCCGGCGCCCGCGGTAAGCAGGTCGTTCCCGCCGTTGCCCGCCAGCTTGTCGTCGCCCGCGCCCGAGGTGATCGTGTCGCTGGCCGAGCCGCCCTGGATGTCGAAGTATTCGATGTTGACGACGGTCATACCCTTGGAGTCGGTGGCCACGTGCGTCGGGTCGCTGACGTCGATGCTGTAGGGCGTGGTCTCGTGCGTGCGCTCGATCCGGGCGAAGTCGTTGCCCGCGCCGCCGTCGAGGTGGATGTCCTGCCCGTCCGGGTTGACGCTGAAGATGAAGTCGTCGCCGCCGTCGCCGTAGATCCAGTCCAGCCCCGTGCCGCCGTCGATACGATCCGAGCCGTCGCCGCCGTGGATGGTGTCGTTCCCGCGGCCGCCGTTGAGGAAGTCGTCGCCCGAGCCGCCGGTGATGCTGTCGTCGTGGCTCGAGCCCAGGATGTTCACGCCCGGCGCCTGCGTCTGCGCCAGCTCGCCGGGCAGGGTGGTCTCGGCGACGGTGATGACGAGGCCGGGCCCGGTGGTGGTGGGCTGGCCCGACGCGTCGAAGAAGTTGTTGAAGCTGACGAGGTCCCCCGCGCCGGTGACATGGTCGAAGTTCAGGAAGCCGTCCACCACCACGAACTTCTCGACGTTCGTCACGACGCCCGGCGTGAAGGCCATAGGGCCGACGATGCGGAGCGTGTCGGTTCCGCAGCCGCCGTCCACGACCGCGGGCAGCGCGGTGATCGAGATGACGTCGTCGCCGGTTCCGCCGAACAGGCTGTCGGTCGCGTTCCCCAGGATCAGGTCGTTCCCGCCGCCCCCGTAGAGCGCGTCGTGACCCGCGCCGCCGGCCAGGTAGTCGTCCAGGCCCCCGCCCTTGACGACGTCGTTGCCGGACCCGCCGTCGAACACCAGCCGCTCGAAGCCCGTCATGACGGTGCCGTCGGCCAGCACGTTGAGGCACTTCGACAGGTCGATGTTGAAGCTCTGCGTCGAGGCCGAGCGCAGCAGCACGGCGGTGTCGGTCCCGCCGCAGCCGCCATCCATCAGGTCGGCGTGGGTGGAGACCACCACGTCGTCGCCGCGGCCGCCGAACATGAAGCTGTAGCCGCTGGTCCCGTCGTGCAGCGTGTCGCCGCCCTTGCCGCCGAACAGGCCGCTGATCCCGTTCCCGCCCGTGAGCGTATCCGCGCCGCCCCGCCCGAACAGGAGGTCAAGCGAGCCCAAGCCCGTCAGGCTGTCCGCGTGGCTGGTTCCGACCTGGATCGACATGGCGAAGGCTCCCCGGCCAGGGCCTCGCCCGGCGTTGGGGGGCAGGCTGTTCGGGTCGCCGTCCGGCTCAAGCGCTTTCCCGCATGGCGCGCGCCCTTAACCGCCGCCACGCCTTCCCGGTAGGCGCATCCCGCGTCAAGCGGCCGCAGCGGCGGGGGCGAGCAGCCGCCGCGCGGCGTCGGGCAGCTCCGCGAAGGTGTCGATCAGCACATCGCCGCCGAGATCGCCGGGCGGCGTCTCGGTGTAGCCGAAGCTCACCACCACGACGGGCACGCCCGCGCCCCGCGCGGCCGACACGTCGGCGATCGAGTCGCCCACCATCAGCACGCGCTCCGCCCCGCCCGCCTGCTCCACGCAGGTCAGGAGGTGGCGGGGATCGGGCTTGCGCACCGGGGCGTCGTCCGCGCCCGTGACCGCGGCGAAGCGATCCAGCAGGCCCAGCTTTCCGAGCAAGAGGCGTGACAGGCCGCCCGGCTTGTTGGTGCAGACCGCCAGGCGCGCGCCTTCGGCCTCCAGCGCGTCCAGCGCCTCGACCACGGCGGGGTAGAGGTGGCTCTCCTCGGCGATCCGCGCCTCGTAGACCTCCAGGAAGCGGCCCATGAGCGGCGTGGCGCGGGCGTCGTCCAGCGTCTGGCCCGCATCTGCGAAGCCGCGGGTGAGGAGCGCCTTGGCGCCCCGGCCGACCAGATGCCGGGCTGCGGCGAGGGGCACGGGAGGATGGCCCTCCTCGCCCAGCACCACGTTCAGCGCCCCGATCAGGTCCGGCGCGGTCTCCACCAGCGTCCCGTCCAGGTCGAACACCACGAGGGCCCCGGAGAGCAGCAGGTCGGACGGCGCGGAGGAGGTCGGCATCCCGCGGCGTTTCCGCTAAACCGCCCGGCGACGCAATCTCGCAGGGAGTCGCCGATGACCGAACGCGCCGCCGTGATCCTGGCCGCCGGCAAGGGCACGCGCATGCGCGCAGCCTTGCCCAAGGTGCTGCACAAGGTCGGCGGCCGTCCGATGCTGGACCGAGCGATCGACGCGGCGCAGGCGGCGGGGTGCAAGCGGATCGTGGTGGTGGTCGGCGCGCACGCGCCGGAGGTGGCCGCGCACGTCGCCAAGCGGCTGGGCGACGGCGCGACGGCGCTGCAGAACCCGCCGCTCGGCACCGCCCACGCCGTCCTTGCCGCGGAGGCCGCGCTGGAGGGGTTCGAGGGCGAGGTGCTGGTCACGACCGCCGACGCGCCGCTGCTCGACGCCGCCGCCGTCGCGCCGCTGTTCGATGCGCTGGGGGGCCGCGCGTCCCTGGCGGTGCTGGGGTTCGAGGCGGCCGACCCGGCCGCCTATGGCCGCTTGGTGGTGGGCGCGGATGGAGGGCTGGAGCGGATCGTGGAGGCGAAGGACGCCTCTCCCGCCGAACTGGCGCTCACCGCTTGCAATTCGGGCGTGATGGCCGCGCGCAAGGACGCGCTGTTCGGCTGGCTGGTGCGGGTAGGCCGCGACAACGCCAAGGGGGAGTTCTACCTCACCGACGTGGTCGGGCTCGCGCGGGCGGATGGAGCCCAGGTCGCGGTCGCCTTCGCGCCGGAGGCCACGGTGATGGGCGTCAACAGCCAGGCGGAACTCGCCGCCGCCGAGGGGTTCTTCCAGGCCGCCCGCCGCGCCGCGGCGCTTGAGGCGGGGGTGGCGATGAGCGCGCCCGATACAGTGATGTTCAGCCACGACACCGACCTCGCCTCCGGCGTCACGGTGGAGCCCTATGTGGTGTTCGCGCCTGGCGTCTCGGTGGCTGCGGGCGCGGTGATCCGCAGCTTCAGCCACCTGGAGGGCGCCGAGGTCGGCCCCGGCGCGCTGATCGGCCCCTACGCCCGGCTGCGCCCCGGGACGCACGTCGGCGCCGAGGCGCATGTCGGCAACTTCGTGGAGCTGAAGGCCACCATCATGGGCGCGGGCGCCAAGGCCAACCACCTCGCCTACCTCGGCGACGGCACGGTCGGGGCGAAGGCGAACCTCGGGGCGGGGACGATCTTCTGCAACTACGACGGCGTCACCAAGGCGCGGACCGAGGTGGGGGAGGGAGCGTTCGTGGGCTCCAATAGCGCGCTGGTGGCGCCGGTGCGGATCGGGGCGGGCGCCTACATAGGCTCGGGCTCCGTCATCACGCAGGACGTCGCGGTCGACGCCCTGGCCCTGGGTCGCGGACGACAGGTGGAGAAGCCGGGCTGGGCGGCGGCCTTCCGCGCCACGCGCGCCAAGGCCAAGTCATGAGCCAGGACGACCAGAAGCGCGCGGTGGGCGAGGCCGCCGCCGCCTACGTCGAGGACGGCATGACCGTCGGCCTGGGCTCGGGCTCGACCGCCGCCTTCTTCGTCGCCTCGCTCGGCCGGCGGGTGCGGGACGAGGGGCTGGCGATCTGGGGCGTGGCGACGAGCGAGACGACCGCGCGGCAGGCCGACAAGGAGGGAATCACCCTCCTCGACCTCAACGATGTCGCATCGGGAGCGGAGGGCGGAGGCATCGACCTCACCATCGACGGCGCCGACGAGATCACGCCCGGCCTCGCCATCATCAAGGGCGGGGGCGCGGCGCTGACGCGCGAGAAGCTGGTGTGGGAGGCGTCGAAGCGGTGCCTCGCGATCGTCGATGCGGGCAAGGTGGTCGACCGGCTGGGCGCCTTCCCGTTGCCGATCGAGGTGGTGGCGTTCGGCCACGCCATCACGGCCCGCCGCATCTCGCGCGCCGCGGCCCACGCCGGGGTCCACGCGCACCCCGTCCTGCGGCTGGCGGACGGCGCGCCGCTTGTCACCGACAACGGCGGGCTGATCTACGACCTGCCCTGCGGCGCGATCCCCGATCCCGTCGCGCTGGCGGCCGCGCTGAAGCCGCTGACGGGGGTTGTGGAGCACGGGCTGTTCCCGGGTCTCGCCGACGAGGCGCTGGTGGCGACGCCCGACGGCGTGCGCGTCTTGCGGCCGGGCGAAGCCCTATTTAAGCCCTGACGCCTTTCCCGCCGGAGCCTTCCATGGCCGACTTCGACTACGACCTCTTCGTCATCGGCGCGGGTTCGGGCGGGGTGAGGGCGGCGCGGCTGGCGGCGATGTCGGGGGCGCGGGTGGCGGTGGCCGAGGAGAGCCGGGTCGGCGGCACCTGCGTGGTGCGCGGCTGCGTGCCTAAGAAGTTCATGGTCTACGCCAGCGAGTTCCCCCGCCACTTCAAGGACGCGGAGGGGTTCGGCTGGAGCTTTCCGGCCGCGCCGACCTTCGACTGGACCGAGTTCCGCACCCGCCGCGACATGGAGGTCGCGCGGCTGTCGGGGGTCTACGAATCCAACCTCGCCAAGGCCGGCTGCGACCTCCTGCGCGGCCGCGCCACCTTCGTCGACGCGCATACGCTGGAGGTGAGGATGGCCGAGGGCGGGGAGACGCGGCGCGTCACCGCCGACAAGGTACTGGTCGCCACCGGCGGGCGCCCGCACATGCCCCACGACGTGCCCGGCATCGAGCACGCCATCACCTCGAACGAGGCCTTCGACCTGCCTGAGCTGCCCGAGCGCATGATGATCGTCGGCGGCGGCTACATCGCCATCGAGTTCGCCTGCATCTTCCATGAGCTGGGGGTGGACGTGACGCTCGCCTACCGCGGCTCGAACCTCTTGCGCGGCTTCGACGACGACGTCCGCAGCCACGTGGCCGACGAGCTGAAGAAGCGGGGCCTGAAGGTCGCGCTCGCCTGCGAGCACGAGCGGATCGAGAAGCGGGAGGACGGCGTGCTCGTCAGCCACGTGCTGCGCACCAAGGCGTTGGAGACCGACGTCATCATGTTCGCCGTCGGCCGCAACCCCCACACCGCGGGGCTCGGGCTCGACAAGGCCGGCGTCCAGCTCAAGGACAAGGGGGCGATCGTGGTGGACGAGTTCTCCAGGACCTCCGCCGACAACATCTGGGCGGTGGGCGACGTCACCGACCGGATCAACCTGACGCCCGTCGCCATCCGCGAGGGGGCCGCGTTCGCCGAGACCGTGTTCCACGACCGTCCCACCGCCTTCGACCACGCGTGCGTGCCGACGTCGGTCTTCTCCCAGCCGCCGGTCGGCTGCGTCGGGCTGACCGAGGCGCAGGCGCGCCACAAGCACCGCAAGGTCGACATCTACCGCGCCGTCTTCCGCCCGATGAAGAACATGCTGGCCGAAAACGACGAGCGGGTGCTGATGAAGCTGGTGGTCGACGGTGAGAGCGACCTCATCCTCGGCTGCCACATCGTCGCGCCCGAAGGGCCCGAGCTGATCCAGCTCGCCGCCGTGGCCGTGAAGGCGGGGCTCACCAAGGCGCAGTGGGACGCCACCTGCGCGCTCCATCCCACCGTCGCCGAGGAGTTGGTGACGATGCGCGAGAAGTACGTGCCCGCCGAACTGGCGGCCGCCGAGTGAAGGGGCGCGTGAGCGGCGAGGCCCTGCGTCCCCTCGGCGCCGAACGCCCGCGCGCGCCGGCGGAGGAACAGGTCGGCGCGGGCGGGGCGCCGTGGGCGGACTGGGTGTTCCTGGGCCTGGTCGTCCTGACGCCGTTCGTCGCCTTCTTCGGCAACCTGGGGTTCGCGCCGCTGCTGGCGCTGGCGGGCCTTCTGCTGCTGCCGTTCGTGCTGAGCCCGCGCGCGCCGTGGCTCGTGCTGGCGCTGCTGGCGGCGGCCTTGGCCTGGGCCATCGTGAGCATGAGCTGGAGCCCCTTCCATCCGCCCCCGCCGCACCGCCTAAAGGACGTGGAGCAGATCACCGGCCTGAAGCTGACGCTGCAGCTTCTGCTCTACGGGACGGTGGTCGCCGCGGCCGGACGCGTCTCGGCGCGCGGCGCAGGGCGGGCGTCTCAGGCGCTGGCGTTTGGCATGGCGGCCCTCGCCGCCCTGCTGGTGGTCGAGGCGGTCGACGGGCAGGTGTTCTACCAGGCGGTGCGCGCCGCCTCGGGCCACGCCGCGCCGCGGACGGACTGGGCCACGCGGGACGTGGCGCGCGCCACCTATGTGCTGGCGCTGCTGTTCTGGCCGGCGGCGCTGGCGCTGGAGCGGCGCGGCGCAGGCGGGGCCGGCGTCGCCGTGTTCGCCGCGGTGCTGGTCGCCGGCGTAATGCTGCACGTGGACAGCCCGTTGTTCGCCCTCGGCGCGTCGGCGCTGGGGGTGCTCGCGGTTCGCGGGCTGGGGCGGGTCGCCGTGGTGGCCACGGGCGGTCTGTTCGTGGCCTACCTCGCCTTCGCGCCGATCGTGGTCGCGCTCGTCGGACCCTTCGCCTCCGCCCATACGCTCACGACCGGGGTGGGCAAGGCGTCGTGGGCTGCGCGGGTGGACATCTGGCGCTTCGTCGAGGGGCTGATCGAGCGCAAGCCGATCCAGGGCTGGGGCCTGGACGCCAGCCGCGCCTTCCCGGGCGTCATCCCGCTTCACCCGCACGACGCGGCCCTGCAGCTGTGGCTGGAGCTGGGCGCGCCGGGCGTGGTCGCCGCCGCCCTGGTGTGGACCCTGACCTTCGCCGGCATCGCGCGCGTCTACGTCCATGACCGGGCGCTGGCGGCGGCCGCGACGGGCGCCGCCATCGCCTACGCCGCGATCGGCGCGCTCAGCTTTGGCGTCTGGCAGGAGTGGTGGCTGGCGCTGGCCGCGCTGGCGGCGGCGGCCGTCACCCTCCTCGGACGCGCCAGCCCGGCGGACGTCGGCGTCGATCTCGCCACCCCGCTCGGCCAGGCGCACTGACAGCGGACGCGGCAGGCGCTATAGAGCGCGACCGTTTCGCCGCCGCATCCCCATGACCCCACGCTGGACGCCCACCACCTGGAGATCGAAGCCCGCCCGGCACATGCCGGCGGACTATCCCGACATGGCCGCGCTCGCCGCCGCCGAGCGGGAGCTCGCCGCCATGCCGCCGCTGGTGTTCGCAGGCGAGGCGCGGCGGCTGAAGTCGGCGCTGGCCGAGGCGGCGGAGGGCCGCGCCTTCCTCCTGCAGGGCGGCGACTGCGCGGAGAGCTTCAAGGAGTTCCACGCCGACAACATCCGCGACTTCTTCCGCCTGCTGCTGCAGATGGCGGTGGTGCTGACGTTCGCGGGCAAGAAGCCCGTCATCAAGGTCGGCCGCATCGCCGGCCAGTTCGCCAAGCCCAGGAGCGAGCCCACCGAGACGATCGACGGCGTCACGCTGCCCAGCTACCGCGGCGACAACATCAACGGGCCGGAGTTCGACCTCGCCACCCGCACGCCCGACCCGCAGCGGCTGCTCAAGGCCTACGCCCAGTCGTCCTCGACGCTGAACCTGATCCGCGCCTACGCCCAAGGCGGCTTCGCCGACCTCCACAACATCCACGGCTGGACGCTGGGCTTCGTCGAGGGCAGTCCCAACGCGGCCCGCTATCGCGAAATGAGCGACAAGATCTCCGAGGCGCTCGACTTCATGGCCGCCGTTGGTATCAGCCCGGAGAGCCACCCGACGCTGAAGCAGGTGGACATGTTCACCAGCCACGAGGCGCTGCTCCTGGGCTACGAGCAGGCGATGACGCGTCTGGACAGCGCGTCGGGCGGCTGGTTCGACACCTCGGCGCACATGCTCTGGATCGGCGAGCGCACGCGCAACCGCGACGGCGCCCACATCGAGTACATGCGCGGGATCGAGAATCCGATCGGCCTCAAATGCGGGCCCAGCATGGAGCCGGACGAGCTGATCCGGCTGACCGACGTCCTGAACCCCAGGAACGAGCCCGGCCGGCTGACCCTGATTGGGCGGTTCGGCTACGACAAGGTCGAGGCGCGCCTGCCGCGTCTGGTCGAGGCGGTGAAGCGCGAGGGGCGCAAGGTCGTCTGGTCGTGCGACCCCATGCACGGGAACACGCTGAAGGCGGCCAACGGCTACAAGACCCGCCCCTTCGACCGCATCCTGTCGGAGGTGAAGAGCTTCCTGGAGGTCGTAACGGCCGGCGGCGCGCACCCCGGCGGCGTACACCTGGAGATGACCGGCCAGAACGTCACCGAGTGCCTGGGCGGCGCGCGCGCGCTGAGCGAGGACGAGCTCAGCCGCCGCTACCACACCCACTGCGACCCGCGGCTGAACGCCGACCAGGCGCTGGAGCTCGCCTTCCTGATCGCCGAGCGGCTGGCGGCCGTGCGGGGCGAGGAGCGGCTCGCGGCCTCCTTCTAGCGATGGATCGTCCGCCGCCGCTGGCGGTCGTGCAGAACGCCTATGTGGTCCGCGACCTGGAGGCGGCCTGCGCGCGGATGCACCGCCGCTTCGGCTGGGGCCCGTTTCTCGGCGGCGAACCCTTCGAGCTCGGCGGCCACGTCCACCGGGGACGTCCGGCCCCGCCGATCCGGCTGCGCGGCGTCTTCGTCCAGGCGGGCGACCTGAACGTGGAGCTGATCGAGCTGCTGTCGGACGGACCGAGCGCCTTCCACGACGTCTTCCCGCACGGCGGGGCGGGCTTCCACCACGTCGCCGCCTTCACGGAGGATTACGGGGCCACGCGGGACGCCTGGGTCGCCGAGCGCTTTGCCTTGGCCAGCGAGTTCGAGACGCCGTTCGGGGCCCGCATCTGCTACCTCGACGCGCGCGCGGAGCTGGGCCACATGATCGAGCTGTACCCGGAGCATCCCGTCATCCGCGGCATGTACGCCCAGACGCGCGACGCGGCCGCGGGCTGGGACGGCCGGGCGCTGATCACACCCTTCCGCGTCTAGGGCGTGACCGCAGAGAGGACGGCCGCGTCCTCCTCCTGCGTCTCGTGCGGGGTCTTGTTCCAGTGGTGCGGGCGGAGCGCCAGCTCCACGAGCGCGAACACACCGGCCAGCGACTGCATCGGCCAATAGAACGGCGCGGCGAGGAGGTCGCCGATCCGGGCCGGCGACCCCGCGCGGCGCGAGCCGAGCACCATGGCGGCGGCGGCCGACGTCCAGCCCGCCGCGAACAGTCCGACGTCGAGCGCCGCCACGGGCGGCGGCGTCCAGGAGACGAGCGAGACCAGGGCGCACGCCACCACGCCCATTGCCAGCGGCCCGTGCAGCAGCGCCGTCGCCACGTTGAGTCCCAGCGTCAGCTGCAGCGTCAGCACGCCCTTCAGCCCTCCACACAGCGGGCGGCGCATGTGGACGATCCAGGTGTGCAGGTGCCCCTTGATCCAGCGCGTGCGCTGCGGGGTCCAGACGCCCAGCGACGGCGGCGCGGGCTCGCCCGTGGGCAGCGACAGCATGCCGAGGCGCCCTCCGCAGGCGCCGAGCTTCAGCCCGAGGTCGGCGTCCTCGGTGACGTTGTAGGCGTCCCAGCCGCCGACCGCCTCCAGCGCCTCCCGCCGGAAGTGGTTGCTGGTGCCGCCCAGCGGGAAGGCGAGCCCCGGCCGCGGCAGCGCCGGCAGCAGCACCTCGAACTGGGCGGCATACTCCAGCGCGAACTGGCGGCGCAGGAAGTCGGGGCTGCGGTTCACCCGCAGGGGCGCCTGGAGGCAGACGAGACGGGCGTCCCCGGCGGCGAAGCGCGCGGCCGCCTCCCGCAACTGCCCCGGATGCGGCCGATCCTCGGCGTCGTAGACCACGACCAGCTCGCCCGTCGCCTGCTTGAGCGCGGCGTTGCAGGCGTTGGGCTTGGTGCGTGGACCGGACCGCGGGACGACGATCCGCCCGTGACGGGGGAGGGACCGGCGCACCGCGGCCAGGGTCGCGTGGTCGTCCGCCTCCAGCGCGAAGAGAAGCTGCAGCCGGTCGCGCGGGTAGTCGATCCGCTCCAGCGCCGCGAGGAGGCCCGGCACGACGGCCGCCTCCCGGTAGAGGGGCAGGATCACCGTATAGGCGGGCAGGTGCGCCGGCTCGGTCGGTGGCGGCAAGGTCCGGCGGGAGACGGCGAGCGCGGTCAGGCGCAGCGCGATGGCCGTCCCGAACAGCGCTTGCAGGATCCTGTGCACGGCCTGGAGCCCGGGAACCGGCGCGCGGGCGAGAAAGAGGCCCGTGACGACGACGGCGGCGGTCGCGCAGGCGTACTGCAAGGGCGTCGCGCGCTTCTGCGCCCCGTCGCGGCCGAAGACGGCCGGACGCGGCGAGAACGGCAGGCGAGTCGCTGATCCTGGCAAGTCGCAGCCCCCGCTTAACGACTTGTTTACGATGCGGCCGGGAGTCGCAGACGGAAAGCAACCTGGGGTTGCATCGGAGTTGGCGTAGAAACGCTGCGCTTTACGCGGCCTCGTGATTCCCGTTTATTCGGCGGGGGTCGGGAGAACGCCGTGACGTCAGTGCTGGACAGGCCCGCCCGCTCGGCGCGCAAGGCCAAGGGAGAGGGCCACTTTCGCCGCTCGGAGATCCTCGAGGCGGCGCAGCGGATCTTTGTGGAGTACGGCTACGAGGGCGCCACGATCCGCCGGATCGCCGACGAGGTCGGCGTGTCGTCCACCGCCCTCTACATGCACTTCCGCGACAAGAGCGAGATCCTCGTCGAGATCTGCGAGGGACTGTTCGAGAACCTGATCGCGGTGAACACCGAGATGCTGGCGCGCGAACTCGACCCCGTGCAGCGCGTGCGTCTGATGCTGGACGCCTATGTCGACTTCGCCGTCGAGCATCCCAACGTCTACCGCCTCGTGTTCTGCTCCCCTCAGGGGACGATGGGGCTGGAGAAGGAGCGTCCGCTCGAGGACCTGGGCGAGCGCACCTACGTGCTCTACCGCGCCGCTGTAGCCCGCATCGCCGAAGCGGGACGCCTGCGCGGCGACGACCTGGACGTGGCGGCGCAGACCTCCTGGGCGGCGGTTCACGGCGTGCTGTCGCTGATCCTGATGAAGCCGCGCTTCCACTGGAAGCCCCAGCGGCTGCTGTGCGCGGCGCTGCTGGACACCGTCTTCCGCGGCCTCGCCACCGACTGACGCCCTTGCGGCTCCCGACCTTCGCCGATGTCGAGGACGCCGCCGCGCGCCTCCGCGGCCTTGCCGTCCAGACTCCGCTGCTGCGCGCGGACGCGCTGGACGAGGCGTGCGGCGCGCGGGTGTTCGTCAAGGCGGAGTGCCTGCAGCGGACGGGCTCGTTCAAGTTTCGCGGCGCCTACAACCGCATCTCGCGCCTGTCGTCGCAGGAGCGGGTCGCGGGCGTGGTGGCCTATTCCTCCGGCAACCACGCCCAGGGCGTGGCCGAGGCGGCGCGCCTGGTGGGCTGCCCGGCGCTGATCGTGATGCCCGCCGACACGCCCGCCATCAAGCGCGACGCCACCCACGCTCGCGGGGCCGAGATCGTGACCTACGACCGCTTCACCGAAAGCCGCGAGGCGATCGCCGAGCGCATCGCCGCCGAGCGCGGAGCGGTGCTCGTGCCGCCGTTCGAGGATCCGTACGTGATCGCCGGGCAGGGGACCGCGGGGCTGGAGGCGGTCGCCCAGCTCGCAGCGGCGGGGGAGACGGCGGACGTCGCCTACGTCTGCGCCTCCGGCGGCGGCCTGGCGGCGGGCGTCGGCTTGGCGCTCGCTGCACGCTCGCCGCCGACGGCCTTGTGGACGGCCGAGCCCGAAGGCTTCGACGACCACGCGCGCAGCGTCGCGGCGGGCCGGCGCGTGGCCAACGCGCCCGGTGCGCGCAGCCTGTGCGACGCCCTGCTCGCCCCGCAGCCCGGCGCGGTCACCTGGCCG
>CAZZZR010000048.1:0-13227 GCA_964658605.1 uncultured Caulobacter sp.
AAAGCCGCCCCGTGCACGCCGTTCGATCCGATCCGCCGCGTAGCGCAGGTCGGCGCAGCTCGCGAGCGCCACGCCTCCGCCCACCAGCAGCAGCAGCAGCGGCGCGAGCTTCAGAACGGTCAGTCCGCCGACTACGCGCGATCCCGCCGCAGCGCCCCGCCCGTTGACGACCGCCAGCCCTCCCAGCAAGGCGACGATGAGGGCGGCGCGGATTTCGGGGGCCCTGAGGAGCGGAACGGCCGACGCTGCGGCGTCGGCGATGGCGGCGGTAATGCCCGCTGCGGCCAGCACCGAGCCCACCCAAACGAGCAGGCCGACGAGGAACCCGGCCAGCGGGCCGAAGGCGGCCTCCGCGTAGCCGTACGGTCCCCCGCTGGTCGGGACGCGGCTCCCCGCGGCGGCGAAGCAGAGCGCGACGGAGCCCATGATGATCGTGCAAGCTAGGTAAGCCAGCGGGGCGGCGGCTCCCGCCGAGCGCGCCAGGGCGGCCGGAAGGACGAAGATGCCCGCGCCGACCACGGTGTTGAACACCGCAGCGCCCAGGCTCCAGGCCCCCAGCGACGCGCGAAGCTCCCCCTCCCGCGCCATGGTCGCCTCCCCGGGGCCGATATCAGTCGATCCGGTAGTGTATCGGCTTGAAGGCGTAGTTGTTGGACTGCAGCGCTGAGCAGGCCGTCAGGCCGACGACGAGGTCCTCCTCGGCCAGGAAGGTGATGTGGTCGCCAGCCTTGCTGAGCGGCGCTTCCACCGTCAACGCGCCGGTCTCGCCGTTCACGGGCACGTTCATGAACACGTTGAACGCAGACGGGATCATGTCAGGCGCGACCCCATAGGGCGCCAGCGCCTCGGCCAGGTTGCCGAAGCAGCCGCGATGCGGGTGCTCGTCGCCGTAGATGATCCGGAAGGTGTCGGTCGAGCACGGCGTCAGCAGGAAGTCGTGACGACCGACGGTGTCCTCCTCGATCCTCAGCAGCACCCGCGAGCGGTTGGAGTATAGCGGATCGCCCGTCGTCAGGTAGATGCGGCTGGCGTAGTCGAGCGTGCGGCCGGACGAGATGACCTCGCGCACGTCGTGGCGGTTGAACGCCAGGAGGTCGGCCACCTGCTCACCCTGGGGATCGATGACCGTGAGGCGCTGTCCCTTGTCGAGCGGGAAGGCGACGCCGGACCGCGGCGCGATCTCGATCGGCATGACGGTTCCCCTCAACCTAGCAGGTCGGCGAGGTCGGACAGCCCGGTCTCGACCACCGGCCGTCGCAGCGGGCAGCTCCAGGCCTCGTCCACCTGCCGGCCGCTGTATTGGCGCGCCTCGCTGACCTCACCGTGGCGCGCGAGCATCGGATTCACCGCTCCGTCCAGCCTCTCGTCCCGCTGGAGGATGGTGGCGCGAAGCTTCTCGTAGAGGCCGCCGGCGCGCAGCTCCTCGAACTGGTTGTGCAGGTTGAACACCATGGCGGGGCGTTCGAACCGGCGCGCGGTGCGGCTCGCGTTCGGGTGCAGTCCCACGACGAAGAAGGCCTCGCCGCCGAAGGACAGGGAGAAGTGCGGGCTGTCGGGCGCCGGGTCCACACGGGGATCGATCTCGGCGCCGTGCCACGCGTCCTTGTCGGTCAGCGACTGGACCCGGTCCCACAGGTGCCGCTCGAACCCTTCCTCGTCGAGAGTCTCCGGCCCTTCGAACACGACCGCCAGGCTCTGGAACAGCTTGGGATCGCTCTTGTAGCGCTGGGCGAAGGCGTGGAGTTCAGCGTGGATCGTGAGGTCGTTCCAGGCCGAGGTGATGTCTCGCGCCACCAGCACCCGCATCTGCTGCTTGGCCAGGGCGGACTTGGCCCCCACGCAGGGGAATGCCGAGTCCCGGATGAAGGCGTGGAACCGCTCGACCAGCGGATGGCTGGTCGGCGCGACGCAGGCGTAGGGTATCGACATGCGGAATCGGCGTGTCCGGCTTCTGGGATCGTGCAAACGCCAGGAGCCGGATTTAGTTCAGCTTCCGTGATCCTTCAAAGGCCGGGCAGCGGTATGAACTGCCCGGCGGGCGTCTCGATGCGCGCCTGGTCGCCCACCGCGACGCGCCCGCCTTCCAGCACCACGCTCATCACGCCCGCGATCGGCCGCTCGCCCCAGGCGCCGTCGCCGCCCAGCGCCTTCATCAGCCCCTTGCCCAGCCGGTCCACCAGGCGGCAGGGCGTGCGCCGCCCCGTGAGCCGCAGCCGCGCGCCGCCCTCGAAGTGCAGCACGGCGTGTAGCGGCAGCGCGAGGAGGTCCACGCCCCGGGTGACGACGTTCTCCCCGATGGCGCCGGGCGTCATGGCGAAGCCGAGCCTGCGCATCGCGTCCATCAGCTCGCCGGGGAAGAGGTGCACCTGCCGCAGGTTGGGAGGCGCGTCGGGCTTGCCCAGGAACAGGTGCTGATCGGTCTCCCCGAAATGCGCGTCCCCCAGGACGCCGAGCCCGGCGATCAGCTCCAGGCTTTCGCAGGGCGCCTTCGCGAAGCTGTGCGTCGCGCTCCGCGACAGGGCGTCCACGCGCAGCCGTTCGGCCGGCGCGGTCCCGATCGCGGCGTGGCTTATGATCTCTGCGTCGTACATGGGGGCCGCTCCAACTGGCCTTCCCTCATGAGGCGAGCCGGGCGCCCGTCCAAGGCGACGCATCCGCGCAGAGGCCGGGGCGTCGGAGACTGGGAGGGGTCACCTCGCCCTTGGAGCGGGCCGATTCCCAAAAGACGGGATCGAAGCGAACGCGTGGCTCCCCGGGCTGGGATCGAACCAGCGACCATCCGATTAACAGTCGGATGCTCTACCGCTGAGCTACCGAGGAACAGGGCCTGCGCGTTGGAGGGCGGGTGATAGCGGCGAGGAACCTCCGGCGCAAGCCTGGGGCGAGGTCGGCGTGCGGCGTCAGTCGCGTACGAACTCCTGGGCGCGGTAGCCCTGGAAGTAGAGCAGGGCGGTGAGGTCGGCATGGTCCACGCGCGCGTCGGCCCGCTGGGCGAGGACCGGCTTGGCGCGGTAGGCGACGCCCAGGCCCGCCGCCTCCACCATGGCGAGGTCGTTGGCGCCGTCGCCCACCGCCAGCGTCGCGTCGGCGCCGACGCCCAGGTGCTGGGCGTGCAGGGCCAGTGTCGCCTGCTTGGCGTCCCGCCCCAGGATCGGCTCCGCCACCTCTCCGGTCAGGACGCGACCGTCGTCGCGCAGGCGGTTGGCGTGGTGGTGGGCGAAGCCGGCCAGGCCCGCGACCGGACCCGTGAAGCTCTCGAAGCCGCCCGAGACCAGGACGGTGCGCACGCCGTTCGCGGCCAGCGTCCGCACCAGGATGCGCGCGCCGGGGTTCAGCCGCACCCGCTCGGCCAGGCACCGGGCGACCGCTTCCAGGGGCAGACCCCTCAGCCGCGCCACGCGCTCCCGCAAGGCGGGCTCGAAGGCCAGCTCGCCGCGCATGGCGCGCTCCGTCACCGCGGCCACCTCCGGTCCGACGCCGGCGAGGTCGGCGAGCTCGTCCAGGCACTCGCAGCCGATGATCGTCGAGTCCATGTCGGCCAGGAACAGCGACTTGCGACGGCCGTGCTCGGGCTGGACAGCGTGGTCCACGGGCAGGCCGGCGAGCGCATCGGTGACGGAGGCGCGCGAGCCGGGCAGCTCGCTTGCCGCCAGCGTGAAGTCCGTCGCGTGGGGGCCGAGCGCGATGCGATCCTTGACCGGGAGCCCCGCCGCCTCCAGACGCCCCTCCGCCAGGGCCAGCGCGGCCGGGTCCGGCGAAACGAGGGTCAGGGCGAGGGCCATGGCGTCCGATACTCGAGCCGGAGACGATCCAGGGCCGGCGCCTGCGGGCGTGTGGCTGATCGCGGGACCGACGGCAAGCGGCAAGTCCGCCCTGGCCCTGGCGGTGGCGGAGCGGCTGGGCGGGGAGATCGTCAACGCCGACGCGCTGCAGCTCTACCGGGACCTACGCGTGCTGAGCGCTCGGCCCTCTGCGGCCGAGGAAGCGCGCGCGCCGCACCACCTCTACGGCGTGGCCGACGGAGCGGACGGCTGGTCGGTTGGGCGCTGGCTGCGGGGCGCGCTGCCAGTGCTGGAGGACATCCGCGGGCGAGGCAGGCCCGCGGTGGTCGTGGGAGGCACGGGGCTCTACTTCGCCGCCCTCACCCGCGGGCTGGCGGAAACGCCCAGCGTCCCCGAGGCGGTCCGCGAGGCCTGCGACGTCCGGTTCCGCTTGGAGGGCGAGGCGGCGTTCCGTCTGGCTCTGGCCGAGGTCGATCCGGAAGCCGCCGCCCGCATCCAGCCGGGCGACCGGCAGCGGCTCGTGCGGGCCGCCGCGGTCCATGAGGCCACCGGGCGTGCGCTCAGCGCCTGGCGGCGGGTTGCCGGGCCTGCGCTGCCGCGCGACGTTTGGCGAGCGCTGGTGGTCGAACCGCCGCGCGCTGTCCTCTATGCCCGCTGCGACGAGCGCTTCGACGCCATGCTGACCCAGGGCGCTCTGGAGGAGGCGGCGCGCCTCGCCGCTCGAGGCCTCGATCCTGCGCGGCCGGTGATGAAGGCGGTCGGCTTTCGCGAGCTGGCGGCGGTCGCGCGCGGCGAGATGGCGTTGGAGGCGGCCCGGGAGGCGGCGTCCCGCGAGACGCGTCGCTACGCCAAGCGGCAGACCACATGGTTCCGAAATCAGGCGCCGGACTGGCCCCGCCTGGCCGGACCGGCGAGCGCCGCCGATGTCGACCGGGCGCTTGCCCTCGCACGCTGAGGGCGTAGCCTCCGCGGAAACGGTGGGGAGAGAGGCGATGCGACGATCGGCGGCGTCGGGCGTGATCTTGGCGGCCGCGCTGGCGAGCAGCGGCGCTTGGGGAGCGGCACCCCCGGCGCGTGGCGTGGAGGCGGCGCCTGCGCAGCCTCGCCTGCACGGGCCGCCGGACGCTGTGGCGTCGCTGCTGGCGACGGAGCGCGCCTTCGCGGCGCGGTCGGCGGCGGCCGGCGCGGAGGCTGCGTTCCGGGACTACGTCGATCCGGTCGACGGCTTGGGCTTCGGCGACGGCGAGCCCCTGCGCGGGGCCGAGGCGGTGGCGCGGTGGCACGCGGACGGCGGGCGGCTCCTGTGGGCGCCCGCCGAGGTGTTCGCGGCCACGGGCGGAGACATGGGCACGGTGTGGGGTGTGTGGAGCTACACGCCCAAGGGTGCGGACAAGGTGCTCGTCACCGGCCGCTACGTCACCGTGTGGCGCAAGGACGCGAAGGGGGCGTGGAAGGCGATCATCGACATCGGCGCCCCCGATCCCGAAGCGGCGGAGCCGTCGCCTAAGGCTTGAGCCTTCGCTTGACGCCATAGCGCCCTGCAGGCAGGTGCGCGCCATGCGCCGGATCGAGACCGTCTACCTGGCCGGCCCGGACGCTCAGGCGCCCGACGCCGCGGCCGTGCTCGCCGCCAAGCGCGCGCAGGTCGAGGCCGCGGGCTTCAGCGCCTCCGGCCCCGTCGCTCCCGACGCCTCGGCGGAGCGGGACGAGATCGCGGCGCGGTCGGCCTACGCCGACACCCTGGCCCGCCTGCGCGAGGCGGACGCGGTGATCGCCAACCTCTCCCCCTGGCGCGGGCCCTCGGCCGACGCCTCCACCGCCTTCGAGGTCGGGTTTGCGGCGGCTCTGGGCAAGCCGGTGTTCGCCTACGCCAACGTGACCGACGAGGCGGAGGCGGATGTCCTGGGCCGCGTGCAGGCCTGGATCGGCGCGCAGGAGGGCGACGACGGTCGCTGGACCGACGCCGACGGCGCGGCTGTGGAGGACATGGGGTTCCCAGAGACGCTGATGCTGTGGGCGGAGGCGCGGCGGTTCTACGTGGTGGTGACGCCCGACCCGTTCGCCGAGACCGCCGGCCTGGAGCTTTGCCTGCAGGCGCTGCAGCTCTACGCGGCTTAGACGACGCCCTCAGTCCCAGCCAAGCGCGGCGTCCCCCCGCAGGATCGCGTCGGCCCGGGGCGTGTGCCGGCCCCCTTCCCGATCATGCAGGACCAAGGGCGCCAGCAACATGAGCGGCGCGCGCCCTCCGCGGGTCGCCCGCACCAGCACCCTCTTGGCCGGCGCGTCGGCGAACGGCTGCACCGGCCGCACCCGGACGGATCCGCCTCGTGGGGCGAGGGCGCGCAGGAGGTCGCCCAGGCGGTCGGCCCGGTGGATGACGGTGACAGATCCCCCGTTCCGCAAGGCGTCCAGCAGGAAGCCGACCCAAGCCGCCAGACCCTCGTCGGCCATCCAGGCCCCGCGCTTGCCGGGCTTGGGAGCGCGGAGCGCTGAGGGGTCGTCGAAGAAGGGCGGGTTGGCGAAGGCGGCGTCGAAAGGCGGCTCGTCCAGCGCGCGGAAGCCTTCGGCCACGTCGCCGGCACGCACGGCGACCCTCGGCGACAGCCCGTTTTCCGCCACGTTGCGCTGCGCCAGCGCCAGCGCCGACCCATCCCGCTCGATGCCGGTAAAGCCGACGTCCGTATGACGCAGCGCCGCCTGCACCAGCGCCGCCCCCGCGCCGCACCCGGCCTCCAGCACCCGACCTCCGGCGGGCGGCGCCAGGGCGGCGGCCAGGAGGGCGGCGTCCATGCCGGCGCGGTAGCCGTCGCCCGGCTGCCAGAGCACGCCGCGGCCGCCCATCAGCGCGGTCCGGTCAGCGTGTTCGGCGGGCGGCGTGTCGTCCAAGAGGGTTTCCGGCATGGCGGATCGGGCTGCGGCGCGTTATCTGAACGCACAGACGCCGCCGCGCCACCGCCGCGCGCCCAAGGGAGCCCCTGTTCGCGTGGACGCCGCCTCCGCCCTCCTGGCGCCCCGCGCCGCCTCGGCGGACCGGCTGGTCGCGCTTTGCGACGCCGACATGGCGGGCGTCGACGCGCTGATCCGGGCGCGCCTGCAGAGCGAGGTGCCGCTGATCCCCGCCCTGGCCGAGCACCTCGTCGCGGCGGGCGGCAAGCGCCTGCGGCCGCTCATCACCGTGGCCGCCGCCCGGCTCGCGGGCGGGCGGGGCGACGCGCCGAGAAAGCTCGCCGCGGCGGTCGAGTTCATCCACACCGCCACGCTTCTTCACGACGACGTGGTGGACGGCAGCCAGCTCCGCCGGGGCCGCGTGGCCGCGCACCTGATCTGGGGCGGCGCCTCCAGCGTGCTGGTGGGCGACTTCCTCTTCGCCCGCGCCTTCGAGCTGATGGTGGAGACGGGCTCCTTGCAGGCGCTCGGCATCCTGGCGCGCGCCAGCCGCGTGATTGCCGAGGGCGAGGTGCTGCAGCTTACCCGCGCGCACGACCTCGACCTCGATCAAGCCACCTATCTCGAGATCATCCGCGGCAAGACGGCCGAGCTGTTCGCGGCGGCGGCCCAGGCGGGTGCGGTGGCGGCGGGCGCGAGCGACGCGAGGTGCGAGGCGCTGCGCGATTACGGCATGGCGCTGGGGCTGGCCTTCCAGCTCGCCGACGACGCGCTGGACTACGGCGGCGCGAGCGAGACGCTGGGCAAGAACGCGGGCGACGACTTCCGGGAAGGCAAGGTCACCCTGCCGCTGCTCCTCGCCGCCCAGCGCAGCGACGCGCGCGAGCGGCCGTTCTGGGAACGCACGGTCGGCCGGCTGGAGCAGGTGGACGACGACTTCCGCCGCGCCCGGGAGCTCGTGGTCACGTCGGGCGGCCACTCCGACACCCTCGACCTCGCCGCCCGCTATGCGGAGGACGCCAAGTCGGCGCTGGCCGCCTTCCCCCGCGATCCCTGGCGTGAGGCGCTGGAGGAGCTTGCCGACTTCGCGGTCAGCCGTCCGAGCTAGCCGCGCGCGGCTGGCCGTCAGATCGGCATCCGCATGATTTCCTGGTAGGCGCTGATCACCTGGTCGCGCACGGCCATCACCGTCTCCAGGCTCGACTGCGCCGAAGCCACCGCCGTGACCACGTCCACCAGCTGCGCACGCCCTTGCGTGTGCGCGGCCATCTGGGTCTCGGCGTTGCGCGAGGCGTTCACCGCGTCGCCCATGCTCTGCTGCAGGATCTGCGCGAAGTCCGGCCCCTGCTCGGCGACGCGCGGCGGCGCGGCGGGGGAGGAGGCGCCCTGGGCTGCGGCGTAGGCGCGGGCGGCGAGGAGGGCGCTGGTCACGGCGGGTCAGCCCCTATTTCTTCAGGATGTCGAGGGTGCGGCTGGTCATCGAGCGCGCGGTCTCGATCACCGACAGGTTGGCCTCGTAGGCGCGCTGCGCCTCCTTCATGTCCAAGGCCTCGATCAAAGGATCGACGTTGGGCATCTTCACGTAGCCCTTGGCGTCCGCGGCCGGATGCTGAGGATTGTATTCGGTCTTGAAGGGGGCCGTGTCGGACTGCACCCGCGCGACGCGCACACCCTTGCCACCCGAATCCATCTCCAGCGGCTGGAAGATCGCCGTCTGCCTGCGGTAGGGCTCGCCGCCGCCGGCGGTAGAGGTGGTGTCGGCGTTGGCGATGTTCTCGGCGATGACGCGCATGCGCTGCTGCTGCGCCCGCAGCGCGCTGGCGGCGATCGCCTGCGAGGGGTCGAGCGCGCGGGGCGGATCGGCCATGGCTCAGCGCCCTTCGATCACGAGCCGCCCGGCCGCTTGGCGGCGGTGCGGAGCAGGGTGAGGGAGTTCTGGTAGAGGGTGATGGCGGCGTCATAGCCGGTGCGCGCGTCGCTCATCTTCATCATCTCCTCCTCCAGCACGACCTGGTTGCCGTCGAGCCGCGCCTCCGAGTCGGGCGAGACCTGCGGCTTGGGCGCGTCGGCGGGGCGCGGCGCCTTGCCGGCGATGTGCATGGCGTTGGTGCGCACCGGCTCCACCCCGCTCATCGCCATCTGCAGTTTGCCCGAGAAGCTGAACGCCTTCAGGTCGCTGGGCGCATAGTCGGGCGTGTCGGCGTTGGCGATGTTCGCAGCTATGACGCGCTGGCGCTGCGTCTCGTAGCCCATCTTCGACTTCAGCATCGCGAAGAGCGGGATCTGGTCGAGCGACATGCGCGGGCGTCCTTGAACCCGGTCATTCTTGCCGGGAGCAGGGTTAACGGGGCGTTAGGACGGCCCGGGCACGGTTGGGAGGAAGCGTCGATTCCCTCCCGCAGAAGCGTGGCCCTTCATGGATGTGTTGTCGTTCGTGCGCGCGGCCCTGGCGCTGGTCGTCACCCTCGGGCTGGTGGGCTTAGCCGCCTACGCCGGGCGCCGGTGGGGGCCGGCCGGGATGTTCGCAGCGCGCCGTCCTGCGGACCGGCGGTTAAAGGTGATCGAGACGCTGTCGCTCGACCCGCAGCGTCGCCTGGTGCTGGTGAGCTGCGACGGGCAGGAGCGGCTGCTGCTGCTGGGCGAAGGCGGCACGGTCGCCGTGCGCCCGCTCGGAGGCGGCTCCGATGCGTGATTTGCGCGCGCTCCTGCTGCGCCGCGCCGACCTGAAGCGCGCCGCCCTCCTATCGCTCGCCGCCACCCTGGTCGCGCTCACCGGCCCAGCCGCCGCGTTGGCTCAGGCGCTGAACGTGGACCTGGGCTCCGGCGCCGGGCTGACCGACCGCGTGGTGCAGCTGGTGGGCCTGCTCACCGTCCTGAGCCTCGCGCCCTCGATCGTGATGATGACCACGAGCTTCGTGCGGATCACGGTGGTGCTGTCCCTGCTGCGCACCGCGCTCGGCCTGCAGCAGAGCCCGCCGAACGCGGTGATCGTCTCCTTGAGCCTGTTCCTGACCGCCATCGTGATGGGGCCGACGTTCACCCAGAGCTACAACGCGGGCGTCCGGCCGCTGCTGAACCATCAGATGGAGCTGCCGCAGGCGTTCGGCGCCGCCAGCCAGCCGGTCAAGACCTTCATGCTGGGGCAGGTTAACCGCGACGACCTCGCGCTGTTCATGCGCCTCTCGAACACGCCGCGCCCGCGCACCGCGCAGGAGACGCCCCTGACGGTGGTGACGCCGGCCTTCATGATCAGCGAGCTGAAGCGCGCCTTCATGATCGGCTTCCTGCTGTTCATCCCCTTCCTGGTCATCGACCTCGTGGTCGCGAGCGTCCTGGTCAGCATGGGCATGATGATGCTGCCGCCGGTGGTGGTCAGCCTGCCGTTCAAGCTGATCTTCTTCGTGCTGGTCGACGGCTGGCGGCTCGTCGCGGGGAGCCTGGTGGAGAGCTTCCGGCACGGGCCGGGCTGAGCCGCCTCAGCCGCCGTGCACCCACGCCTTCGCCGCCGCGAGCGCGGGCGGCGTCGCGCCCCCCAGGCTCTGCGAGCGGATGAAGCGCAGGCCGACGTCCAGCTCCTGCCGGCGCACGACGGTCGCCCGGTGCGCCATCACCGTCAGCCGGTCGAGCAGCACGACGTCCTGCGGCAGGGTGACGGGCGACCGCAGACGCACCAGCGCGCCCGTCGCCGAGACGTCCACAATCAGGACGAGCGGGCCCAGCCCCTCCACGGTCATCAGCCGCCCCTCCCGAAGGGCGGAGATGCGCGGGGCGGCGCGCCGCTCGACGCTGCCCGGGCCCGAGTGCGCGGGAACGCTGTCGCGCGGCGAATCGCTCATGGGGGACGACTGTGCCCGCGACGGCTTAGTCTTGCGTTAAGCGCGCGAGCGGCTGGCAGGGTGGCGGCCCGGGAGGGACTCGAACCCCCGACCTTAGCTTTAGGAAAGCTCTGCTCTATCCGGCTGAGCTACCGGGCCGACGCGCTCTCCTAGCACAGACGGCGGGGGCGTCCATTCAGCGGCCGCGGGACCTCGCCATGGCGACTTCGCCATGATCTGGGCGCAGACGCGTCAGACAAGTTTCATGCGGCGCCCGGACCCGGGGGCGGCCGCGCGTTCGTCCTGGCGTCCGGAGCGTGCCATGTCCCAACTGACCCTCGAACAGAAGCGGGAGATCGCGCTGCGGCTCGGCTACCGCATGACCCCGCAGGAGGGGGCCGACCGCCACGAGCTGACGGGGCCTGACGGGCGTCACAAGGGCATGTTCCGCCCCAGCAAGGCCGCCGACCTGTGGATCTGGAACGACGCGGTGTTCCACTTCGAGCTGTTCCGCGACCGGGCGGGGGCCGTGCACCGCCGCCTTCCGTCGCCGGCGGGCGAGGCGCTGCTGGAGCGGGTGTGGCCCGGCGAGCCCGAACGCCATACGCCCGACCCCTCCGTCTTCCCCAACCGCTACGAGCGGCTGAGCGGCAGCACGGCGATCTGAAGCGCGACGCGGTCGCCTAGCCCGCCATCGTCTGGACCAGCAGGGTCTCGACGCGCCGCGCCACCGCCTCCCGGTCGCCGTCCTCGGTCTTCAGGGTGCGCACCATCAGGCCTTCGATCAGGGTGCAGATCACCTCGACGCGACAGTCGATGTCCTGGACCCCTTCGCCGAACCGCTCGCGCAGGGCCGCGCACAGGTGGCCCCGCAACGCCACGTCGGCGGCGCGCACCCGGGCGGCCACGCGCGGGTTTCGCGCGGCTTCCGAGAGAATCTCGAAGGTCAGCGCCTTGTCCTTAGGCTTGGATTGCGACTCGATGTGATCGACGATGTAGGCGGCCACCTGCGCGGCGTCGCCTTCTATGGCGGCGATCTCGAGGGCGGCGTCCTCCAGGTCGGCCTCGACGATGGCGACGATCACCGCCTCCTTGTTCTCGAAGTAGCGGTAGATGTGGCCGACGCTGATCTGCGCGCGGGTGGCGATGTCGGCCATGCTGGCGGCGTGGAAGCCGTTGATCGAGAAAGCGTCCCGCGCGGCCGCCAGGATGCGCCGCCGCTTCTCGGCCCAGCGTGGCTCGCAGAGATTCATCCCGGCCGTCTCCCGTCCTGCTGTTGACGCAGGTGAAGGGCTCCCATATCAGACGCCGCGCTGGGAGTGAACGTTCATTCCCAACGCGGTTGCGGCGTCTCCGCCTCCCCCCTATGGAGACGCGCGACCGCTGCGCGAGGGTGATCCTATGCCGTCCCAACGCCTCGTCCGGACCTCCCCCCAGGTCCGCGCCGCGCCGCGCCCCCCCGCGCCGCGGCTCGCCGTGGCGACGGGGATCGCCCTCGCGCTCCCTCTCGCGCTGGCCGCCTGCAAGAAGCCGCCCCCGCCGCCGCCGCCCCCGCCGGAAGTCGGGGTCGTGACGCTGCGCGAAGAGCCGGTGACGCTGACGGCCGAACTGCCCGGGCGCACCACCGGCTTCGAGACCTCCGACGTTCGTCCGCAGGTGAACGGCATCATCAAGGCGCGCCTGTTCAGCGAAGGGTCGGACGTGCGCGCAGGCCAGGTGCTCTACCAGATCGACCCCGCGCCCTATCGTGCGGCGCTGGACCAGGCGCGCGGGCAGCTCGCCAACGCGCAGGCCAACGTCGTGACCGCGCGGCTGAAGGCGCAGCGCTACGCCGATCTCGTGAAGATCAACGCCGTGTCCAAACAGGACGCGGACGACGCCCAGGCCGCCTACGGGCAAGCCGCCGCCAACGTGCAGCAGTACGCGGCGGCGGTGCAGAGCGCGCGCATCAACCTCGGCTACACCTCGGTCACGGCGCCGATCTCGGGACGGATCGGCCGCGCCCTGGTGACGGCCGGCGCGCTGGTCGCCTCGCAGCAGACCACGGCCCTGGCGACCATCCAGCGGCTGGACCCGATCTACGTCGACCTTGTGCAATCCGCCGACGACGTGCTGCGGTTGAAGCGCGACCTGGCCAAGGGCCAGCTGTCCGGCGCGGGCGCCGACAGCGCGCGGGTCAGGCTCACCCTCTCGGACGGGTCCGCCTACCCGCAGGAGGGCGTGCTCAAGCTCTCCGAGGCGCAGGTGGACCAGACGACCGGCTCGGTGACCCTGCGGGCCATCTTCCCGAACCCGAACAAGCTCCTCCTGCCGGGCATGTTCGTGCGCGCGCAGATCATCGAGGGGGTCGACAACACCGGGATCCTGGCGCCTCAGCCCGGGATCACCCGCGACCCGAAGGGCAATGCGACCGCGATGGTCGTGGATGCGCAAGGCAAGGCCGAGGCGCGCTCCGTCGTCACCGGCCAGGCCTTCGGCGACAAGTGGCTGATCGTCTCCGGCCTGAAGGCGGGCGACAGGCTCATCACCGAGGGCCTGATCAACGTGCATGCGCCGGGAACGCCCGTGCGCGCCGTGCCCGCGGGGTCCAAGCCGCAGGGTCCGCCTCCGGGCGCGGGCGGCGCGGCGGGCGGCGGCAAGGCGGGCGGCTCGGGCGGCGAGGGCGCTTCACCCGCACCCCGCGGCGGCGGCGGCTCGCGCTGGGCTACGATTGTCGGAGCGGCGGAGGTGGCGGTGGATGGCGA
>CAZZZR010000049.1:0-12599 GCA_964658605.1 uncultured Caulobacter sp.
ATCGCCGCGACGCCGACGCCGAGCAGAAGAGCCTTCATCGCCTGTATCCTCAAACGGCGGGAGCCGATGCGACTCCCCCAAACTTGCGGGCAGGATGAAGGTTTCGCGATGAACTCGTGCTGAACGCCCGCACGCGTCCGCGCTGGCCTCCGTCCCGTCCGGGAGCTAAGCCGGAGCGCCGACGACGCCGGGAGCGCCTCATGCCGCAGCCGATCGACCTGTTCTACTGGCCCACGCCGAACGGCTGGAAGGTCTCCATCGCCCTGGAGGAGATGGGGCTGCCCTACGAAACCCACTACGTGAACATCGGCAAGGGCGAGCAGTTCGAGCCCGCCTTCCTGGCCATCAGCCCTAACAACCGCATGCCGGCGATCACCGACCCGGAGGGGCCGGGCGGCGAGCCGGTCTCGGTGTTCGAGTCCGGCGCCATCCTGCAGTATCTGGCGGCCAAGACGGGCCGGTTCATGGGCGACGGCGACGCGCGCGCCGCGATCGCGGTCAGCGAGTGGGTGTTCTGGCAGATGGGCGGGCTCGGCCCGATGGCCGGGCAGACGCACCACTTCCGCCAGTACGCCCCCTCCATGCACGCCGACAGCCGCACCACCGCCTACGGGGCGATCCGCTACACCAACGAGACGCACCGGCTCTACGGCGTGCTGAACAAGCGGCTGCAGGACCGCGACTTCGTGGCAGGCCCCTACTCCATCGCCGACATGGCGATCTGGCCGTGGATCGTGCCGTGGCGGAACCAGGGGATCGACCTGGAGGAGTTCACGCAGCTCAAGGCCTGGTTCGAGCGGGTCGGCGCCCGCGAGGCGGTCCAGCGGGGCTTCAAGCTCGGAGACGAGAAGCGCCGGCCGCTGCAGTCCTCCGGCAAGGAGGCGGAGGAGGCGCGCAGGGCGCTGTTCGGCCAGCGCGCGCGCTGACTATTGGTCCTTGCGGCCGCCGCCGGTGACCGCGTGCCCCACCGCGCCGACGCCGTCGGCGGCGACGCCCACCGTGGCGCCCGCGACCTTGGCACCCGCCTTGACGCCTGTGCCCACCACCGAGCCCGCGGTGTCGACCGCCGTGCCGATGATGCACCCCGACATCAGGGGCGCGGCGAGCGCGAGCGCGAACGCGAGGGGGCGGACCATGGACTCAGGTCTCCGTTACAGGCCGCCCATCCTGCCGCCCGAAGCTGACCGGACGATGACCGGCTACAGCGGCTTGAGGTCGCGGGCGTAGCGCCTCCAGTTCTCCACATAGTGCGCCGCGCTGGCGCGCAGCATCATGATCGCGCGCTCGTCCAGCTGGCGAACCACCTTGCCGGGCGCGCCCATCACCAGCGAGCCGTCGGGGATCTCCTTGCCCTCGGTGATCAGGCAGCCCGCGCCGATCAGGCAGTTCCTCCCGATCCGCGCGCCGTTCAGCACGGTCGAGCCGATGCCGATCAGCGTCTCGTCGCCGATCGTGCAGCCGTGCAGCATCACCTTGTGGCCGACCGTGACGTCGCGGCCGATGGTCAGCGGCGAGCCCCTGTCGGTGTGCAGCACGCTCAGGTCCTGGATGTTGGTGTTCTCGCCGATGGTGATCGGGTCGTTGTCGCCCCGCAGCACCGCGCCGAACCAGACGCTGGCGCCCGGCTTCAGGATCACGTTGCCCAAGACGGTCGCGCCGGGCGCGATCCAGTACTCGCCCGGCGCAGGCAGGGTCGGGGCGACCCCGCCGAGGCTGAAGAGGCTCATCGAAGCGGGCTCTGCGACGTTTCCAAGATGTCACGCTTAAGCGCTCGGAAAGGCGCCTACAATCAGGGTCGTCAGGCGATTCGGGCGGTCTCCCACCGCCTAGCCGCGACAGGACCGGAGGCCTCCTCGCACGTGGCGAGACCAGCCGTCGACCCGCCCGCCTCCAGCCCCGGCGCACCCGCCGCGGCCGCCGGACGCGTCGCCGCCGGCCATTCCCCCGATCCGTCCTCCACCCAGGCGCGCCCCCCAGGGGTCGCGCCTTTTTCTTTGTCTCCTCCCCTTCCGTCGTCCTTCCCGGAGGCTGCCATGACCAACAAGCGTGCGACCAAGCGCCTGGTGCGCGAAGGCGAGCTCGATGCGAGCGAGTTCCAGGACGAGGGGAAGGTGCGGCGGCTGCCGCTGGATCGCGGCTGGGCTCCCACCGCGAGCTACGACCGGCGCGAGACGCGCGACGGCCGCGAGGCGATGCACGGCCACGGGCACGCCCCCGGGGGCGGGTTCGGCGGGTTCGAGCCGGGGCGCGAGCAGGGCTATCTCAAGACCATCAAGCCCAAGTCCGTCGGCCAGGGCCGGCTGATCGAGGCGATCGACGCCCAGAACCTGGTGCTGGCGCTGGGCCCGGCGGGCACGGGCAAGACCTACCTCGCCATCGCCAAGGCGGTCGAGGCGCTGGAGGCGGGCCGCGTCGGCCGCATCGTCCTGAGCCGCCCGGCGGTCGAGGCGGGCGAGAGCCTCGGCTACCTGCCCGGCGAGATGGAGAACAAGCTCGCCCCCTATCTGCGTCCGCTCTACGACGCGCTCAGCGACCGGCTGTCGATGAAGAAGGTCAAGGCGCTGATGGTGGAGGGGCTGATCGAGATCGCCCCCATCGGCTTCATGCGCGGCCGCACGCTGAACAACGCCTTCGTGGTGATCGACGAGGCGCAGAACTGCACCTACGGCCAGCTGAAGATGCTGCTCACCCGGCTGGGCTGGAACTCCACCATGGTGATCACCGGCGACCCGGCGCAGTCCGACCTCCTGCCCGGCGTCTCGGGCCTGGCCGACGTCGCCGACCGGCTGGCGCGGGTGCCCAGCATCGGCGTCGTGCGCCTGGCCGACGTCGACATCGTCCGCCACCCGCTGGTGGCCGAGATGCTGGGGGTGCTCTAGCCTCTTCGGGCGCGTCGCCTCCGGGAGGCGCGCCCGAATCGCCCCCCTCGCCAACTGAACGCCCTTCACATACGCTGCCCTGGGCAGAGGGCGGTGAACGCCCCGATCCCTCGGGACGGAGCGGTAGGATGGCGGAAGCGACGGATGTCGACGTCCTGATCGTCGGCGCGGGGCTGTCGGGGATCGGCGCGGCCGTGCACCTGACCAAGCGGCGGCCGAAGTCCACCTACGCCATCGTCGAGAAGCGGTCCGCCATCGGCGGCACCTGGGACCTGTTCCGCTATCCCGGCATCCGGTCGGACAGCGACATGTACACCTTGGGCTACAGCTTCAAGCCGTGGACGGAGGCCAAGGCGATCGCCGACGGCCCCTCGATCCTGAAGTATGTGCGCGAGACGGCGGCCGAATACGGCGTCGACAAGCACATCCGGTTCGACCACGGCGTGACCTCCGCCTCCTGGTCGTCGGAGACCGCGCGCTGGACGGTCACGACCGAGCCGGGCGCGACCTTCACCTGCCGCTACCTCCTGATGTGCGCCGGCTACTACCGCTACGACGCCGGCCACCTTCCCGACTGGGAGGGGATGGCCGACTACGGCGGGACATGGGTCCACCCCCAGCACTGGCCCGAGGGCCTCGACTACGCCGGCAAGCGGGTGGTGGTGATCGGCTCCGGCGCCACCGCCATGACCATCGTGCCGGTGATGGCGCAGATTGCCGCCAAGGTGACGATGCTGCAGCGCTCGCCCACCTGGGTCGTGACGCGCCCGGCGGAGGACGCGCTCGCCAACGGGTTGAGGAAGCGCCTGCCCGCCATGCTGGCCTACCAGCTGATCCGCTGGCGCAACGTGCTGTGGCAGCTCTACTTCTACGGCAAGACGCGCACCGATCCGCAGAAGGTGAAGGAGCTGCTGCTCGGCCAGGTGAAGGAGCACCTGGGCCCGGACTACGACGTCGCCACCCATTTCACGCCCACCTACAACCCGTGGGACCAGCGCCTGTGCCTGGTGCCCGACGCCGACCTGTTCGAAGCGATCAAGGCGGGCAAGGCCGAGGTCGTCACCGACCACATCGACCGCTTCACCAAGGACGGGGTCCGGCTGAAGTCCGGCCAGGAGCTTCCCGCCGACATCGTGGTGACGGCCACGGGCCTGCGCATGGAGATCGCGGGCGGCGTGCCGATCACGGTCGACGGCGCCCCCGTCGCCCTGAACAAGGCGCTGACCTACAAGGGGATGATGTTCTCGGACGTGCCGAACTTCGCCTCGGTGTTCGGCTACACGAACGCGTCATGGACGCTGAAGGCGGACCTGACCAGCGAGTTCGTCTGCCGCCTCCTGGACCACATGGACGCCAAGGGCGTGCAGATCGCGGTCCCGCGCCGCGACGGCGAGGTGAAGGAGGAGCCCTGGCTCAGCTTCACCTCCGGCTACGTCCAGCGGGCGCTCGACCACCTGCCCAAGCAGGGCGACCGCAAACCTTGGAAGCTGAACCAGAACTATGCGCTCGACATGATGGTGCTGCGCTACTCGAAACTGGACGACGGCGTGATGGAGTTCGCCAGGGCGCATTCCGTGGGGGCGAAGGCGCGCGAGAAAGAGGCGGCGTGAGGACCGGGGGAAGACGAGGCGAGGTGCGGAGCGAGTAAGGTCGCGCGCCGAGCGTGGGTGCGCGCGGCGGCCGCGCTGGACCTGGCGCGCAAGCGCCGACGGCGGACGGGCGGACGGGGCGGCGTCAGACGGGGGGCTCCGCGGCGTCAGCTGGGGTCGGGGATCGGCGCCATCGTGGCCTGCGCGGGCGCCGTGTAGCCCGCGTCGGCCTTCAGGCGCTGGACCAAGGCGTAGGAGAGGTAGCCGTCCGCCGGGAGGCCGCGGCTCGCCTGCCAGCCTCGTGTCGCCTTGCGCGTGCCCGCGCCGATCACGCCGTCGGGGGTCCCGGGGTCGAAGCCCAGCCTGGCGAGCGCCGTCTGCGCCGCCAGCCGGTCGTCGCGCGACAGCGGCTGGTCGTCGGGCCAAGCCTGCGCCAGCGGCCCGGCTCCGCCGATCCGCTGGGCCAGGAGGCCGACGGCCAGGGCGTAGCTGATCGAGTTGTTGTAGGCGCGGATGGCGCCGAAGTTGGGGAAGGCCAGGAAGCCCGGCCCGCGCCAGCCCATCGGCATCAGCAGGGTCGCGACCGCGTTCTCGCGCTCCGGCGGTCGCCAGCCCCGCCCGTCGGCGGGCAGCACGCCCAGCGCGCCCCACGCGTCCACCGTCTGCGCCGGGCCCTCCACCAGGGCATAGTCGAAGTTGATCGGCGGGACCACGACCTCGCGCACCCAGTCCTGCTCGGCCCGCCAGGCCGCCTTCCTGGCGAGGAAATTGGCGGTGGAGGCCAGCGCGTCGACCGACGAGCCCCAGACGTCGCGCCGCCCGTCGCCGTCGCCGTCGACGGCGTAGTCCAGATAGTCCTGCGGGGTGAACTGCGTCTGGCCCATGGCGCCGGCCCATGAGCCGGTCAGGCCGGAGCGGGTCGCGTCGCCCTTCCGCAGGATGGTCAGGGCGGCGAACAGCTGGCCCTCGGCCCAGTCGCGGCGGCGGCCCTTCGCGGCCAGGGTCGCGAGCGAGCGGATCACGTCGTCGTCGCCCTGCACCGCACCGTAGCCGCTCTCTATCCCCCAGATCGCGGCCATGATCTCGGCGGGGACGCCCGAGGAGTCCTCGGCGCGGGCGATCCCAGGCCGCACCGCGGCGAGCTTGGACTGGCCGAGCGTCACGCGGGCGTCGCTGACCGCCCCCGCCAGATAAGCGCTGACGGGCTTGGAGAACTCCGGCTGCTTCTGGTCGAGCGCCACCACGTGCGGGTCGGCGGTTACGCCCGAGAAGGCCAGGTCCAGCATCGCGTCCGACCACCCCGCCGTGCGCGCGCGGGCGCGGAAGTCGTCCAGCCAAACGGTGAAGGCCGGGTCGCTCGGGCCGCCCGGCGCGGAGTTGGGGGAAGGGGTGTCGGAGCGACCTTCGCCAGCCGCCGTGGGGACCTGGGCGATGCGCAGGGTCGCCGCGGGCGTGGCCGCGAATCCGGCGACGGAGGCGAGAAGGGCGCGGCGGTGCATCATGCGAGCGACGCACGATACGCCCGCCAAGCCTAACGGCGCACCTCACAACCGTGCGAAGATCGCGCCGGCGCCGCGGCCGGGCGCTCCGGCCGGGCGCCTCGGGGCGGCGTTGACAGGCCGGGGCGCGGCCCCTAAGAGACCGCCTCCCCGTCCGCGGCCTCTCCGGCCTGCGGGCGCTTTGCTTTTGCGCAGGGTCTCCATGGCCCGCCCCGACCGGATCTGAGGCCATGAAGGTTCGCAGCTCGCTCAAGTCGCTGAAGTCCCGCCACAAGGACTGCAAGCTGGTGCGCCGCAAGGGCCGCATCTACGTCATCAACAAGACCGACCCCCGTTTCAAGGCCAAGCAGGGCTGAAGCCTCTGCGGGGCTCCGTGTCCCGCGTTCGGCCTTTCCGACGCCGCCGTCGCGATCCGCGCCGGCGGCGTTTTCGTGCACGCGCCGCCGCGGCGTCTGCGCCGGTTGTGGCGCGCCGGAGCCCCGTCTAGGGTCGCCGTTCTCCCCCTGACCCGAGTTCCGGAGCTTTCCGCGCGTGGCCGACGATTCCTCCTTCCAAGCTGACTTTGACGCCAACGCGGACGTGATGACCGCCGCCGCCCAGGGCCGGCTGAAGAGCTTCCTGGAGCGCATCGAACGGCTCGAGGAGGACAAGGCGGCGGTGGCGAACGACATGAAGGAGGTGTTCGCCGAGGCCAAGGGCGAAGGCTTCGACACCAAGATCATGCGGAAGGTCATCCGCCTGCGGAAGATGGACAAGGTCAAGCGCGACGAGGAGGAGGCGCTGATCGACCTCTACCTCTCGGCCATCGGCGGCCTCTGAGGGAGGACGAGCGGCGGTGAAGCGGAAGGCTCCGCCCGCGCCGTTCGAAGCCCAGCGCGCCGCGGCCCGGCGCCAGGCGCTGAACGCGCTGAAGCGCGCCCGCCGCGAGGCCGAGAAGGCGGGCGTGGCGCTTTCCGAGTGGGAGGGCGAGTTCCTGGGCTCGGTGTCGGAGCGCGTCCAGACCTACGGGCGCGCCTTCGGCGACCCTGAGAAGGGCGCCGCGGGCCAGGCGCTCTCCAGCCTGCAGGCGCGCAAGCTCAAGGAGATCGCCGCCAAGGCGAAGGGCGGGGAGGCGCCGGCCCGCGTCCCGCTGCGCCGCAGCCGGTTCGGCCGGGCGTGACCGCGCGGCGGCTCTACGCCCTGGGCGCGGGAGCGGCTTGCCACACAGCCTTCGCCGCCGCCGTGCTCGCCATGATGGTCGCCATGGCGCGGGGCATGACGCCGGGGTTCGGCCTTTGCCTGGGCCGGCTTCCCCAGCCCTGGGCGGCGGTCGCGGACGCGGCGCTGCTACTGCAGTTCCCGTTGCTGCACTCGTGGCTGCTCACCCGCCGCGGAGTCGGCGCGCTCGCCCACCTGGCCCCGCGCGGGCTCGGCAAGCCGCTGGCGACGACCACCTACGCCTTCATCGCCTCGCTGCAGGTGCTGGCGCTGTTCGTGATGTGGACGCCGAGCGGCGCCGTTTGGGCGCGGGTCGAAGGCCCGGCGAAGCTCGCGATCTACGCCGCGGACGCCTCCGGCTGGCTGCTCCTGCTGAAGGCGATCTCCGACGCCGGGCTGGCGCTGCAGACCGGCGCGCTCGGCTGGCGCGCGGTGTGGCGGGGCGATGCGCCGCGGTTCCCGCCCATGCCCGAGCGCGGCCTGTTCCGCCACGTGCGCCAGCCGATCTACCTCGCCTTCGCGATCACCACCTGGGCCACGCCCGTGTGGACGCCGGACCAGCTGGCCGTGGCCGCCGCGCTCACCGCCTACTGCCTGCTGGGCCCGCTCTTCAAGGAGGCGCGCTTCCGCCGGCGCCACGGCGCCCGCTTCGAGGCCTACCGCGCGGCCGTGCCCTACTGGGCGCCCCGCCTGCGGAGGCCGGCGCGGCGATGAGGCGAGGCGGGATGCGGCGGGACCCGCCCGCCGCCCGCGCCTGGGCCGCGGCGACCGCGGTGGCGGCCTGGGCCGGGTTGGCGCTGCAGTTCAAGGATGCGCTCCCGCTCCACCACGGGAACCCGGCCGAGACCGCCTGGGCGCTCCTGGCCTTTTTCACTATCACCACCAACCTGCTGGTCGCGGCGGTTTTCACCGGCGTGGCGGTGGAGCGCCCGGGCTTCACCGCGCCCCGGCTGATGGGCGGGGTGCTGCTGGCGATCCTCCTGGTCGGCGTGGTCTACTGGGCGCTGCTCTTCCCCCGCACGCCGCCCAAGCCGGGGACGGAGGTGGCGAACGCGCTGGTCCACGCCGCGACGCCGCTCCTGGCGCTGGGCTACTGGACCGCATTCGCACTCCGAGGCGAGCTGAGGCCGACCGACGCGCTGCGATGGGCGATCTATCCCCTGGGCTATCTCGGCTACGCCCTGGCGCGAGGCGCGGCGACCGGGCGCTATCCCTACTTCTTCATCGACGCAGGCCGGCTCGGCTATCCGGCGACGCTGCTGAACGCCGCCCTGATCACCGCCGCCTTCTGCCTCGCCGGCCTGGGACTGGTCGGCCTCGACCGGGCGCTCTCCCGCCGCTGAACGATTTTAGACATATCGGACTTGCAGACGGCGAATATCTTCGATATATCGATCACCAAGATATATCGAAGAAAGGATTATCTCATGTTTGGACACCATCATAGACACGACGACGGCGATCGGGGCTGCGCGCCTCGAGGGATGCGGCACGGAGGCGGCGACAGGTTCGGGCGCTTCGGCGGCTGGGGCGAGCACCGTCGCGGCCGCGGCCCCGGCGGGCGCGGCCGGCCGTTCGAGCAGGGCGACCTCAAGCTCCTCGTGCTCGACCTGATCGCGCAGCAGCCTCGCCACGGCTACGAGCTGATCAAGGCGATCGAGGACGACATGGAAGGCGCCTACAGCCCGAGCCCCGGCGTCGTCTATCCGACCCTGACCCTGCTGGAGGAGACCGGCCTGGTCTCAGCCGAGGCGCAGGGAGCCAAGAAGCTCTACACCCTCACCGAGGAAGGCCGCGCCTACCTGGACGGAGCAGCCGAGCAGGTCGCCGCCGCCAAGTCGCGGATGGACGAAGCCAAGCGTCGCTTCGGCCCTCGCCCCGCCGCCGAGATCGGTCGCGCGATGGAGAACCTGTTCGCGGCCGTGACTCTTCGCACCGCGCTGCGGCCGGTCTCCACCGAGGAGATGCGCGCCATCGTGGACGCCCTGGACGCCGCCGCCCGCGCGGTGGAGCGCAGCTGACGCGGCATCTCCCGGGCGGGCCCTCAGCCCGCCTGGGAGACCAGCTCCTCCAGCCCCTGCTCGCGCACCTTGCGGTAGAGGGTGGAGCGGCCGATGCCCAGGCGGCGGGCCACCTCGGTCATGTGGCCGGCGTAGACCTCGATGGCGTGCTGGATCAGGTCGCGCTCGATCTCCTCCAGCGTGCGCAGGTGGCCGGAGGGGTCGAGGATGCGCACGGGGGCGTCGGGCGCGGGGATCGCTGAAGACGGGGCCGCGACCCCGATCATCTCAGGCGCGGGCGCCGGCGCGCTGACGCCCGAGATCGCCGGGAAGTCGTGCGGCTGCAGGTAGGGGCCGTCGCACAGCACGATGGCGCGGTACACCGCGTTCTCCAGCTGGCGCACGTTGCCCGGCCAGTCGTAGGCGGTGAGCAAGCCCAGGGTCTCGGCCGTGGCCGCGACCACCCGCTTGCCCTCCTCCACGCTGAAGCGGCGCACGAAGGCCTCGGTCAGCGCCGGCACGTCCTCGCGGCGTTCGCGCAGGGACGGGGCGTCGATGGGGAAGACGTTGAGGCGGTAGAACAGGTCCTCGCGGAAGGCGCCCGCCTTCACCTGTTCGCTCAGGTCGCGATTGGTGGCCGCCAGGATGCGGACGTCGACCTTCACCGGGCGCTTGCCGCCGACGGGATCGACCTCCTTCTCCTGCAGCGCGCGGAGCAGCTTGACCTGCATGTCCAGCGGCAGCTCGCCCACCTCGTCGAGGAACAGCGTGCCGCCCGACGCTTCCAGGAACTTGCCGAGGTGCTTCTCGTGCGCGCCGGTGAAGGCGCCCTTCTCGTGGCCGAACAGGATGCTCTCGACCAGGTTCTCCGGCAGGGCGCCGCAGTTGACCGCCACGAAGGGGCGCGAGGCGCGGTCGCTGGCGGAATGGATCGCACGCGCGATCACCTCCTTGCCGACGCCGCTTTCGCCCAGGATCAGCACGGGGATGGCGCTCCTGGCCGCCCGCTCGCCCAGGCTGCGGACCAGACGCATGGGGGCGGACGCGCCCACGAGGTCGTCGAAGGTGATCCCCGCGGAGGAGGGCCGCTTCTTCAGCCGGTCCACCTCGGCGACCAGCTGGCCCATCTGCAAGGCGTTGCGGATCGAGATGGTGATCCGCTCCGGGCTGGCCGGCTTGACGAAGAAGTCGTGCGCCCCCGCCTGCATCGCCTTGACCACCGTGTCGACGCCGCCGGTGGCGGTGAGCACGATCACCGGGCAGGCCAGGCCGCCCGCGCGCATGGCCTTCAGCGTGTCCACGCCGGAGAGGCCGGGCATGACGAGGTCGAGGATCACGACGTCCGGGGTCACGCCGCCCGCAAGCCGTTCCAGCGCCGCCTCGCCCGCCTCGGCCTGCGCCACGGCGAACCCCTCGCGTTCCAGCACGGCCTGGATCAGGCGTCGCTGCGTGGGGTCGTCATCGACGATCAGGACGGTCTTGGCCATGACGCTTCCGCGGGAGACTGCGGCCTTCGGCGGGCCGTGCACTTGATGGGTGTCGCACGGGAGTCGTGAAGGCCGGGTTTGCAGGGCCGCCGGGCACGCGCCGCGCCCCGCCCGCCCACGGAGCCGGGAAGCCTCGCACCTGTCCCCGTGCGGAGGCGTCGGCGCTCCGACACAGGCTGGCGAGCAGGCCTCTGGCGCTCGCCCCTACCGCTTCGTCTTCGCCGCGTTCAGCGCCACGGCGGCGCGGACCAGCGCCTTGAACGCCTCGGCGTCCGGCGCCTCGCCCTCGCGGATGTCGATGGCGCGGCGCACGTTGCCCTCGAGGCTGGCGTTGAACAGGCCGGAGGGGTCGGGCAGGGCGGCGCCCTTGGCGAAGGTCAGCTTGACCACGGCCTTGTAGGTCTCCCCCGTGCACAGGATCCCGCCCCGCTCCCACACGGGCACCCCCCGCCACTTCCACGTCTCCTCCACCTCGGGCACGGCCTCGTGGATCAACCCCCGCATCCGCGCGAGCGTGGCGCCGCGCCAGTCGCCCAGCTCGGCGATCCGCGCGTCGATGAGGGTGGAAGGCGCGTCCGTCACGCGCAAACGCTATCACACCTCTCCCCTTGCGGGAGAGGGAGGGGCCCGCCGCGGAGCGGGGGGAGGGTGAGGGGTCGCGCGACGGCGGCCGTCTGCTAGCCTCGCGCCATGCCGGACCGGACGGTGATGTTCGAGCGCGCCCGCGCGATGCGGCGGGACGCCACCGACGCCGAGCGGCGTGTCTGGGCGATGCTGCGCAACCGGCGGATCGAGGGGATGAAGTTCCGGCGGCAGGTTCCGCTCGGGGCGTACATCGCCGACTTCGCCTGCTTCGATCCGAAGATCATCATCGAGTGCGACGGCGGGCAGCACGTCGACAGCGCCTACGACGAGGCGCGGGATGCGTGGTTCCGTGCGCAGGGGTTCAAGATGTTGCGGTTCTGGAACAACGACGTGCTGCGGGAGCCGGACGGCGTGGTGGATGCGATTCTCGCGGCGCTGCGTTAGGCGTCGCGCGACCCCTCACCCTCCCACGCCTTCGGCGCGGGCCCCTCCCTCTCCCGCAAGGGGAGAGGTGTGGGCTTTCATACGTCGGGCCAAGGCTGTTGCGCATCCACAACAGTTCACATTTTCTGCTACAACAAAGTGCGGTCTAATGCTTATCTGCTTCGATGAGCAAGGCTGAGGAAGTCCGTGTCCTAGGACGAGAAGGATTGGCAACGGCAGCGATCGCGCGTCAATTAGGTATTTCCTATCAGCAAGCCTATTCGGCGCTCAAAGCCGCGGATCTGCTCCCGGCCCGCGGTCTCACCAGTTTGCCGTCTACATCCAAGCCACCGCTATCCGAGGAGCAACTCAAGGCTGGAGGTTTTACCTTTCACGGACGATGGGTCCGAGCGGCAGACGGTAAGCTCTTATTGGAGGAGCGACTTCCTGCAACCTCTGGAGTCTATGCGTTCGTCAGCGGAGGGCGAGCCTTATACGTTGGAGTGGCTAAGAAGAGCATCAAGCAGAGGCTATATTTTTACGGCAACCCGGGTCCTTCGCAGAGCACGAATGTCCGGATCAAAAAGCGCATCGTGGCGCTAACGAACCAGGGCCTTAACATCGACGTTTATCTTGCACATCCGCCCGATCTCGAATGGAATGGCCTCCCCGTAAGCGGCTGCGCAGGGCTAGAGATCGGCCTCATCTCTCAGTTCACCATAGATTGGAATGTCCAGGGCCGTATTTAATGGGGGAGACGCCAGCCTTTGGGATGCAGGTCTAAAGTGGTGCTTTTCGCAGCCTTCGTTTGGGGGCTCACGCTTCCCATTGTCATTTTAGCCTGGATGAGCGGTCACCGGCATCATTTTTGGTGAAAAAGGGCAGGCCCGTCGCCGGAGCCGCCCCTCCACGCTCAGTGCTAGGCGCCGCCCCGAAGGAC